>NZ_MIBT01000066.1:0-19696 GCF_001829605.1 Sulfuricurvum sp. RIFCSPLOWO2_12_FULL_43_24
AAGAGCATCACTTCGATATTGCCGTGGAAGTCCATCAGGCTCACTAGACCGAACATCGACCCTTTTTTCGACATCTTTTTCGTGATCGTTTCGACTTTACCGATGAAGATCGCACTGGAGCCGTCCTCGATGTTTTCTACCTCAGAGGAGAGGGTATAGTTGATCGCGTCGATTTGATCGCGGAAGTTGTCGAGGGGGTGACCGGAGACGTAGAAGCCCAAGGTATCTTTCTCGAAATCGAGGAGTGTTTTGAGGTCAAACTCGTCCATGTTTTTGAGGCTCAGTTCGACGGCTGTCACCTCTTCATCATCTCCGAAAAGGCTGAACTGGGCATCTTTTTTCAGGGATGAGCCTTTTTTCGCTGTTTCGACTAGGGTTTCAACCTGCTCTAAGAGCGCGCGGCGTGAGTATCCGAAGTGATCCAATCCCCCCGCTTTGATGATGCACTCGATCACCCGCTTGTTGACCTTTTGTGGCTCGATGCGATTGATGAAGTCTTGGATATCTTTGAATTCACCCTCGGCGCGTGCTTCGAGGATCGATTCGACCGCCGCTTCACCGACCCCTTTAATCGCCCCAAGACCAAAGAGAATTTGATCTTGATCGTCTTTGTTGATCGCGGAAAATTCGAGCTGGGAGTGGTTGATATCGGGAGCGCCGAGGAAGATTTTCATCCGCTTGGCTTCGTCGATGTATTTGACAACCTTGTCGGTGTTGTCTTTCTCCGACGTGAGCAATGCCGCCATGAACTCTTGCGGATAATAGGTTTTGAGCCATGCGGTTTGGAAGGTGACCATCGCATACGCCGCCGAGTGGGATTTGTTGAACCCGTATCCGGCGAATTTTTCGATCAGATCGAAAAGTTCAGAGGCTTTTTGGTAGTCTAGTCCCTGCTTTTGCGCCCCTTCACTAAACTCACGGTTGTATTTTTGCATCTCTTCGAGTTTTTTCTTACCCATCGCACGACGAACGATGTCCGCACCGCCGAGACTCATCCCCCCGATGGTTTGAACGATCTGCATAACCTGCTCTTGGTAGACAATAACCCCGTAGGTCGGTTTTAGAATCGGCTCCAGTGCAGGGAACACGTAGGTAATCGCCTGACGACCGTGTTTTCGTTCGATAAAGTCATCGAGCATCCCCGATTCCATCGGTCCCGGACGATAGAGGGCGAGTACCGCAATCAAGTCCTCGAACACACTGGGTTTGAGCCGTTTGTTCAAATCCTGCATCCCCGAACTCTCGATCTGGAACATCCCGATGGTGTCACCGCTTTGGATAATCTCATAGACTTTCGGGTCATTCTCATCGATGGTGTGCCAGTTGACCACTACGTCGTACCGTTTTTTGATCAGTTTGATCGCATTATCGATAACGTCGAGGGTTTTAAGTCCCAAGAAGTCGAATTTGATCAGGTCGATATCTTCGAGGTAGTTGAGCGAGTACTGGGTGACGAATGTCTCCTCACCGGAGGGCTTATAAATCGGAGTTTTTTTCCAGAGCGGCTCATTCGAGATAACAACTCCCGCCGCGTGCATCCCCGCATTGCGTTTTAGCCCTTCGAGTTTTTTGCTGAACTCCCATACACGCATGGCTGCCGCATCGCTTTCAATCAGTTCCGCAATCTTCGGCTCTTTTTGGAAGGCTCCGGGTTTGAACTCCCCCCCTTTGGTTTTACCGTTGAGGGTGATCCCCAGCTCATCGGGGATCAGTTTTGCCATCATGTCGGCTTGGGAGAGCGGCATCTCCAAAACCCGCGCAACGTCGCGAATAACCCCTTTGGCTAACAGCGAACCGAACGTGATGATCTGCGCCACCTGCTCCCGCCCGTATTTGCGGACGACATAATCGATAATCTCACCGCGACGCGCCTGCATAAAGTCCATATCGATATCGGGCATTGATACCCGTTCCGGATTGAGAAAACGCTCGAAAAGGAGGTCGTATTTCATCGGGTCGATGTCGGTAATCTCTAGGCTGTAAGCAACGAGGCTCCCCGCCGCCGATCCCCGCCCGGGTCCTACGGCAATCCCCATCCGTTTTGCTTCACGGACAAAATCCCAAACGATGAGCATATAGCCGGGGAATTTCATCTGATTGATGACCTGCATCTCGAACTCTAACCGCTCACGATACTCGGTATGACGCGCTGAGGGAACGTGGATCAGACGCTCTTCGAGACCGATACGGCAGCGGTGAATAAAATACTCCGAATCCTCTTCGATATTCATCCCCTCTTCGAGGGCGTATTCGGTCGTAAATTTAAAATTCGGCGGGGTCGGATTCCCCAGTTTGAGTTCCAACTGGCACTTATCGACGATCTCTTGGGTGTTATAGAGCGCTTCGGGGATATCGGCGAAAAGTCGTGCCATCTGCTCGGGCGATTTGATGTAAAACTCATGGACGGAGTGGCGCATACGCTTGGGGTCATCGTAGAGTTTATTCATCCCGATACACATGAACGCTTCGTGGTACTGCGCATCACCTGCATAGGTGTAGTGGGTGTCGTTGGTGGCGATCAGTTTTATCTTCGTCTCTTGGGAGATTTTAATCACCTGTTCATCGATAAAAAGCTGATCGCTAATCCCGTGGCGCATGATCTCCATATAAAAATCATCCCCGAAAATTTCCTTATACTCTAATGCGATCCGCTTCGCCTCATCGTATCCTAACGCCCCGTTTTTGACGTTACGTTCATTGATAGTGTTGAGATGCCAGTTCACCTCTCCTTGCAAACACGCGGAGGTACAAATGATCCCCTCGCAGTTCTCGCGAAGGAGCTGTTTGTTGATACGGGGAAAGTAGTAAAAGCCGTTGATATAGGCTTGGGAAGAGAGGTACATGAGGTTTTTATAACCCGCTTCGTTTTTGGCAAACAAACAAACGTGAAAACGCTGTTTGATCGTCTTGTCCCCCAAATCCTCGCCGTTATGGATGTACGCCTCCATCCCGATGATCGGTTTGAGTCCCGCCCCTCTCATCTGTTGATAAAAATCGATCGCCCCGAACATATTCCCGTGATCGCTCATCGCGACCGAGGTCATCCCCAGCTCTTTAACGCGAGAGGCGAGTGCAGAAATTTTGTTCGCACCATCCAGAAGAGAGTATTCGGTATGGAGATGGAGATGGGTAAAAGGGGGGACTGTGCTCATAAAAAAAGTGCCTTGAAAAAAAGTAGTAGATTATAATGTCTAAAGGGTAAAAGGGAGCTTTTACAGCCGTTTAGAGAGCAGCTTATTCAACCCGTCGGCAAACGCTCGAACCGTTTTTTCCCCGATAGCACTAGGCCCTCCGGTGATCTCTCCGTTATTGCGCAGTTCTTCCATCAGATTACGCATTGCGAGGAGGTGTTTGATGTTGTTCTCATCGTAAATCGTTCCGCGCGGATCGAGTCCGACTGAACCTTTCGTAACGATACGATCGGCGAGAGGAATATCGGCGGTGATGACGATATCACACGCTTCGCACAGTTCGGCAATGCGGTGATCGGCTTCATCAGGGCCCTGTGCTACTACCTCCATCGAAACATGGTGAGCATCGGGGATGCCGATTCGTTTGTTGGCGATAAAAATAGTCGTAATTTGACGTTTGAGAACCGCACGAAGAAGTATCTCTTTCAGAGCATTAGGAAAGGCATCGGCATCAACAAGTATTTTCATCTAATTCAAATCACTTACACAGCGTACGTATGCCGATTCTGTTTTGCTAACCGTAGCTACGGAACCGAGCTTAAACCCTACGACATACGCTTCACGCTCATTCAACGTATCGCTTGTCCAATAGTAACGATGCATCATCGCCCCAAAATATTTCATATCCACACTCGGACGAAAATAGGTGTAATCGACGATACCATACAGCTCATCCGTAGTCGGCAAACGCCATGTTCGAGCGCCCAAAGTGAGGTTATTACACTGCTCTTGGGCTAACTCATACGTATATTTAGCCCGTTTGTCGGTAGTTTCCAGTGAATGCCATAAAAGAGCAGTGTTTTTATCTTCTACCCCCTTGGGTGTTAACCGATAATTTTGAGAGGGTTTCTTTTCAGGTGTGTTCGTACACGCAGCGGCAATTTTTTTTCTTGGGGGTGAGAGGGTAATATTACGCTCTTTGGGATAAAAGCTGTACCCAACCATCGCGATAATCCCTCCATCACCTTCACTTCCCGTCCCTATTTCCGTATTGTCCGAAGGAGCTCGATTGGAGGACCAATAACTAAAATTTTCACTAAAAAGCGCAGAGTTAGAGAGAAAAAAAAGCTCTTGTATCGACATCTGCCTCCAAGAAGAACCTAAATTTCGGCAATACTCATGGGCTTGTTCTTGAGAATAAGATTCGCTCTTAGATACATGAACCTCACCCCATGCCAAAGTGGAGAGTAACGGGAGAAAAAAACTAATTCGACGCACAGTAATCGGCGAGCAATCCACTCTTCAACCTTTCATAGGTTTCATTTCCAACCAGTTTTTTAACGATAGCAAGACCAAAACAGATAGCCGTTCCCGGTCCGCGTGAGGTCATAATATTACCACTTTCGACAACCGCATGCTCCGCACCTCTAAACCCGCCTGTTTTTATCTCATTTTCAATACTCGGATAGCAGGTGTACCCCTCTTTAAGCACCCCGGCACTCTCCAGAGCAAACGGAGCGGCACAAATCGCTCCGATATTTTTACCTTTTGCGTCCATCGCTTTGAGGAGATTTTGAACCCCTGCATCCTGTGCAAGAGCTTTCGTTCCGCCCCATCCTCCGGGAAGTACGATCATATCGAGTTCATCAGCGCTTAAGCCTGTGATGGATCGGTTACACTCGACAATGATATCGTGGGCACCTTTGACATGAAGAACCTCATCCAAAGCCCCCATAATTACCTCAATTCCCGCACGGCGCAAAACATCGATAATACTGATCGCCTCGATCTCTTCAAAACCTGTTGCAATAGGGACTAAAACTTTTAGCATAGGTAACTCCAGATAGTGAGAATTAATGTAATCATTGTACCTACTAATATAAAAATAAGAATTAATGATTTGATTTAGAAAAAAGAGAAAAAGAAGTTTGCTCCCGAAAAATCGGGAGAGAGAAAGATTATTTTACTTTCTCCATGTATTCACCCTCAACGGTGTTAACACGAATGATGTCACCCTCAAGTACATGGTAAGGAACTTGGACAACTGCGCCCGTTTCCAAAGTAGCCGGTTTTTTAGAACCGCTTGACGTGTCACCTTTAAAGTTCGGTGGAGTTTCTACGATTTTGAGTTCCATGATTTCCGGTGCTTCAACACTGATCGCGTTACCGTTGTGGAAGATCATTTGAACGCTGGTACCGTCTTTGATCCATTTCATCGCATCTTCACATTGATCGTAGGTTAGACCAAGCTGTTCATAGCTTTCGTTATCCATAAACTGAAGCATTTCGCCATCATCGTACAAAAACTGCATCGTTGTATGAACCAAGTTAGGCACTTCGAATTTATCCCCCGCATGGATCGTTTTTTCGATCACTTTACCGTTGAGGAAACTCTTTACTTTACAACGGACGAACGCCGCCCCTTTACCCGGTTTAACGTGTTGGAACTCGACAACTTTATACGGAACACCCGTAATCTCCAAACGTACACCTTTTTTGATATCACCCATACCGATTGTTGCCATGAAAAGCCTTTTTGATCTTATATTGGGCGAATTTTACCCGAAAGTGGAACGAAATTCAAACCCGATGTAACTTATGGTATGATCTTTACTCTTAAATCCGCTTTGTTTTGAGGGTTTTTAGCTCTATTAAATTCGTTCATGTGTATAATAAACCTTATACGATTGATTATAACTACAAATACATCATAAGGAATCCTGTTTATGACAAACCTTTCACGTATTTTCAGCGCTTCGCTCTTCATTGGTTCATGCCACCTCATGGCAGCTGGGCTATCGCTCCCTGCAGCACTGGAAATTTTAGACAATAACAACCTTGAAATCAAAACGGCCAATCTCGATCTGCAAAGTGCACAGAGCGATACTTCCATCGCAAAAGGGTACAACTACGGCTCTTTGGACTTTACCCAAAATGCTATGCGTTCAAACGATGCGGGAAATGTATTCGGATTCAAACTCAGTTCACGGGAAGCGGATTTTGGAGATTTCGGATTTAACGATTTCTTAAATAATATGGGATTAATAGGTTCTAACAATGCTCAATTATTAGCAATTCAACCTAAAGACCTTAACTACCCAGGGTATCAAAACTATTTTCAAAGCAAACTCACCTATATGGTTCCCCTCTACACCGGCGGCAAACTAAGTGCGTATGGCGATATCAGCGAAAAAATGGAAAGCATCAAAAAACTCGACGCTGATCAGATGAAAACCGAGAAACGGTACGAATTGCGTAAAAGCTATTACGATATGGCACTCTTGCAAAACTCCATCGACCATATGCAAACAATCCATAAAAATATCTCGACGTTAGAGCGGACGACAAATATGATGATCCAAGAGGGATATGCCAAAAAAGTCGATCTTCTCGAAGTGGAAGCGCGTAAAGCAAACGTAGATCGCAGTATCATCGAGATGGAAGCCAACAAAAAACTCCTCTATCACTATCTCAGTTTTCTCCTTAACGAACATGTTAGCGAAATTGAACTTCCTCGAAACGATTATCCTACGTCAGCGCTCAGTGAAGCGGACATTTTGGCCAACAATACCGATTTGCAAAAAGCAAACAACGGCTTAGAGATACGTGAAAAGATGGTTGATCTCGCCTACGCACCGTTTCTCCCCGTAATCGGGGCTTTTGCCGAAGCTTCAACTGCTGATAATACTTTTTTAGGTGATTTTAGCGATCACAAAGGCTACACAATCGGTGCACGCCTCAGCTGGAATCTCTTTAACGGAGGAGTGGATAAATACTCCCTAGAGAAAGCCCGAATTGAAAAGCTTAAAACCTCTACGCAGGTTGAACTCGCTAAAAAAGGAATTGCGTTACAATATGACAAAATCCGTACCGAAATCGAAAGCTTAAATACACAAGTCAAAAGCTTGGAAAAAGAGCAGGAGTTAGCAGATCAAATCTATAAAAACTATGAGGGGCGTTACCATGAACACCTCGTATCAATGTCCGATGTAATTATTAAACAATCGCAACAGATTGAAAAAGTTCTCAACCTTCAAATGGTCAAAAACAAACGAAACGAGCGTATCTTCGCCCTCGAAAAACTTAGTAACGGAGTAAAATAATGAAATTTTGGATCACGACACTCGCACTCTCAGCCACCCTCAGTGCCGCAGGACTTAGCCTCTCAGGAAGTGTTATCAGCGATAACCAAAAAATGATCACCAGCCGTAATATGGGATTTGTCACCAGTGTTAATGTCTCTGAGGGTTCACGCGTTTCCAAAGGACAGCTCCTCTATACCATCGATTCCAAAGAGATCGATTCGGCAAAAACCCAAGTGGAACTCGGAATTGCCCAAGCGGAACTTTCCCTTCAGATGTACCAAAACCAATACGCCAATTTGGAACTGAACTTAGAGCGTAACAAACGTCTTTTGGCTCAGGACATGGTGAGCAAATTCGAGGTCGAAAACCTCGAACTCTCGAAAAAGAATCTCCAGAACATGATCCATATCGGTGAACGTCAAGTCAATCAGGCCAAAGCACGTCTCAAAGAGGTCGATAACCAATACAACTATCTCCGTATCACCGCACCCAACAGCGGTGTCGTCGTTGCCAAAAATATCAAAGTAGGTGAAATGGCAATGCCGGGAATGCCGGCAATCGTACTCTCTGATTTGAACGCTCTCAAAATCGAAGTCGAAGTCGCCGAAAATAATCTCAAACTTGTTCCTGTTGGAAAAAGAGTCAAAGTATCCGTTCCATCGGTAGGTTTCATCGGAATCGGAAAAGTGAGTGCCATCATCCCAAGCTCCAATCCGATGACGCACACGTTTAAAATTAAAGTATCGTTCAGTGCTAGACAAACGGTTTATCCCGGAATGTACGCCACCATTGAAATCGAATAGGAATCCTGATGCACGCCCCTCACTCCTACCAACCTACCGATTCTGCCGGAAAACTTGCCAAGGGATTTTTACGTAATCCCCTCACCCCGATTTTGGGGATTTTTCTCCTTGTTATCGGTTATATGGCCCTTATGCTCATGCCTCGTGAAGAGAACCCGCAAATGGTCGTCAGCGGTTCCACCGTCATTATCGCCCTCCCGGGTGCTACCGCCAGTGAAGTCGAAAATGTCATCGTTAAACCTCTAGAGCGCAAACTCAAAGAGGTTAAGGGGATCGAACATATTCACGGTATGGCGATGGATAATGTAGCCGTCATCAACGCCGCATTTTATATCGGTGAAGCCAAAGAGGACTCCAACCTCAAAATCTATGACAAAATTATGCAGAATATGAGCATCCTCCCAAAAGGTGCCATGCAGCCCATCATTAAACCGCTCGATATCGATGTTGATATCCCGATTGTCTCCGTCGCTTTTTATTCCAATAATCCGAAAATGGACCCGACGCTCCTTTACGATCATGTCAAAGAGATTCAACACCACATTAATGGACTCCCTAACGTCGCCGTTACCGATATTCGGGGAGCCAAAAAACATCAATACAACGTATTGGTCGATATGAACCGTCTCAGCGGCTATAACCTATCACTCGGACAAATCGTCATGGCAACACAGTCCCTTGCCTATAACGTACCTGAGATCAAAGGAAAAACGCAAAGCAATGAAATCGTCATGATCGGAGTGCGCAACGCGATAGAGAGTGTCGAAGACGTCGGCAATATCATCGTTGCCCAATACGGCGGATCGGCGATCTATCTGCGGGATGTCGCTACGATCACTGCGGGAAGCGATATCCAAAATTTCAAATCAGCTCTCGTCACCGTAAAAGGGGAAGATGGCAAATTCTCACCGCTCAAAGATCAAATCACCCTCACCGTCTCCAAACTCCAAGGGACCAATGCGGTGATTATCGCCGACGCGGTTAAAGAAGAACTCGAAAAATACAAAGAGCAAATGGCCGCGCAGGGGATCAACTACGTTATTACCCGAAATGACGGTGAACGTGCCAATGAAGCGGTTAATGAACTCGTTTTTCACCTCCTCCTATCCATCGTCATTATCGCAATTTTGCTCATCTTTGTATTGGGGTGGCGTGAATCGTTGATCGTAACTTTTACGGTTCCGGCGATCTTGGCGATCACCCTCTTTATCGCTTACATCACAGGACAAACCGTCAATCGTATCACCCTCTTTGCATTTTTACTGAGTCTTGGGCTTCTCGTCGATGCGGCGATCATCGTTATCGAAAATATTCACCGCCATTTTCATGCACCGGGAGCGCACGAGAGAGATGCCGATGAGTTGATGATCGAAGCAACCGATGAGATCGGAGCACCGACGAATATCGCGACACTGGCCATTATTCTTACGATGGTACCGATGGCGTTTGTGGGACAAATGATGGGTCAGTTTATGAAACCGATTCCGGCCAATGTCCCTGTTGCTCTCGTCGCATCACTTTTTGTTGCCTATATCTTTACCCCGTATTTAGCAATACGATTGCTCAAAAAACCCGAACACCACGGAGAGACTCACTGATGTATAAAAAATTTGAAAACTATCTCCTCGCCCTTCTCTCTTCACCATCGAAGAAAAAGCAGGTTTTATGGGGTACATTGATCGCATTCATCCTCGCCGTTGCGCTCATCCCGAGCGAACTGGTTTTAGCCAAAATGCTGCCGGGTAAAAACAATGATACCTACAGTATCTATGTCGATTTGGCCAACGGAAGCTCAATCGAGCAAACCCGCAGTGTGACCGATTGTACAATCGGTATTTTACAGCATGAGAAAGAAGCACTTGACGCCGAGGTCTTTTTAGGGACAGGGTCACCTCTGGATTTTGCAGGACTCATCAAAGGATCGCATTTCAAAAACAGTGAAAATGTTGCCGAAATCGTTATCAATCTTACCAAAAAACATGACCGTGACGAACCCTCTTATATGATGGTTCAGCGTCTACGCCCGATAGTCCAAAAAGAGTGCGGCAATCTCTATCCTCAGACCAATATTAAATTTGTCGAACCACCGGCCGGTCCTCCGACAATGGCGGCTATCGTTGCCGAAGTGTACGGGAACAACACTGCCGGTGTACGTCATTTAAGTACACGTATCGAAGGGGTATTCCAAAAAACCGAAGGTTTAGTGGATATCGATATTATGCAAGATGAGATTTACGATAAATTTGAGGTTCGTGTAAACAGTGACAAAATCACCCGTTCAGCCCTTGATGTCAAACATGTCAACGACATCCTCTATCTAGCCTTTGAGGGGATGGGAATAGCGGTTAAGAACTCCCAAAATGCAACCGATCAAATCCCAATTTTCTTGACCTTGACCCCTGAGGGAAAGAAATTCGCATCACGTGATCAACGTGCCATTGAGATGAAACTCTCCTCTCTCACCCTCCTCAACGGCATGGGGATGATGGTACCGATCACCGAGGTTGTCGATATCGTTGCGGTTAAATCCAATCCGATGATTATGTCAAAAGATCTTCATCAAATGACCAATGTCGTCGCTGAAACCGACATGGTTTCACAAGTCTATCCTTTGATGGATGCCCGCAACATGATTTTGGACACGTTTAGCGATGAATACGAAATTCATAAAATCGGTCTCTTCAATCTCGAACTGATTGATAAAAAAACTGCGGAGCGCTATGAGTTGTTGTGGGATGGCGAAATGGAAGTCACCCTCGATACGTTTGTCGATCTTGGCGGTGCTTTCATCGCGGCACTGATCCTTATTTTCTTGCTGATGGTGATTTACTACAAAAGTTTTATCCTCAGCGGTATCGTATTGCTCGGAAGTTTCCTCTCCATCATCGGCGTTCTTTTCGGTCACTTGATTATGGATATCTTTACGGCGGATACCTTCTTCCTCACGGCGACGTCACTCATCGGCTTTATTGCCTTGATCGGTATCAGTTCTCGGAATTCACTGCTCTTGATCGATTTTACCAAATCGCTGATGGTTGATAAAGGGATGCATAAAAAAGAGGCGATCGCCTATGCTACCGCAACGCGTGCAAAACCGATTTTCCTGACCGCAGCCGCCATCATCCTCGCATCGACCCTTTTAGCCAGTGATGCCGTATTTGGAGGGCTTGGAGTTTCTCTTATTTTTGGTACAATAGCAGCAGTCATCGCGTCGCTCATTGTTGTACCGGTTCTGATTCATAACTCTGAATTGGAACGTCATTTCAATTTTCATGAGCGTAAAGCGGTCTCGATAATGGAGCCCTAAGAAACCGTGTTTACCCCAATCATTCAGACATCTACTAATGTTATGGCTGATTTGCTTCAGACTGCGAATGCTCAGGGTATCCCTGCGGATGATCTTGACTTTGATCTCCTCTCCTATGAAACCTATTTCAAAGGGACCATTGACGAAGATTGGCAAAATCTTCGCGATTGTATTCTTTTAGATCGTACCACTGAAAGTGAAATCCGTTCAAAGATTTTTATCATTCGACAAGAGTATCAAATCCGCATTCATGAATACAAAGCGCACCCTTATCTCGATTTACGTTTTTCTCTCGCAACCGACAAATCCAAATCCAAAGTTGTTGCCATCATCGAGCCCTCTTCCAAAATTCCCCTAAAAAAAGGGGTTCAAGAGTGGCTGAAAGAGGCAATAAGAGCTAAAATGCTCCGTCATGAGTTTCTTGTCGGACTCTATGATGGTAATCTTGATCGTGAGATTAACCGTCTTCTGTTAAAAATCCAAAAAGAGGGACCGCTGAGCGCTCACTATAAACTTCCCATCGGAGAATTTTTCCCTCCTGTTCTCCCGATTGACGATAAAATTATTCTCCATTTTAAACAAAACAAAGAATCAAAAAGTTTTATTGAAGGGGTTCAGCCGGGAGAATTGATTTTTGAATATATTTTCCCTAAACATGGACGCGACGGACGGGGATGTGATGGAAGTTTCATCGAAGTACCCGAACCGAAAGTTAAATACGCCTCGTATATCGTTATCAATGAAGAGACGATCTACAGCGAAGAGGATGCAAGCAGTATCCGTTTTTACGCCAGTGTTTCAGGTTTTGTAGAACGTAAAAAAGGCACTTTTACCGTTTCCCAAGAGCTCCATATCGAAAGTGCAAGTTTCAAAAAAACCGGTTCCATTGAAACAGGCTTAGAAAAAGAGATTTCTCTAAAAATCAAACGTAATGAATCCAACGAAGATTCGATCGGTTCTGGCGTTACAATCGATGTTCAAAAACTCGATGTGAGCGGTACCGTCGGCGGAAATTCAAAAATTCAGGCTTGCGAAGTGAATATCGGAGCGCAAACCCATCGCAATTCTCATATCAATGTTACCGAAGTGGCCAATATCCATCTTCATCGCGGCAATCTTACCGCCAAAGAAGCCAACATTGATATCTTAGAAAGCGGAAAAGTCGAAGCCGATATCGTACGGGTAAAAAAAATGGTAGGAGGAGAACTTACTGCTCGTGAAATTCATATCGATATCCTCTATTCCAATGCCCGTATTACGGCTCTCGAATCGATCACTATCGGGACGATTGAAGGGGAAGGAAATAAGCTCATCATCGATCCCCACAGTATCGAATGTTATCAGGATAAGATTTCTGCCCTAGAGATTGATATTCGGGACAAAGTCTCCCGTATTCAGATGGAGAGTAAAGAGTTTGCAAACCGTCAACTCTCATTTAAAGAAAAAAACAGCCGCATCAAACAGATACAGCAACGCGTTATTAATGCACAGAAAAACGGAACTGAATCGATGAAGGCCGATCTTATCCGTCTGCAACAGTACAAAATCGAAGCAGAAACTCTTAAAAAATCGCATGAGGATATTAAGCTCTCCGAAGAACATCTCATTGCCCTGAAAGATGAACTGAATAAACTTTACGCAGCCGATTTACATGCCGTAGTAACGCATCACGGTATCTATAACGGAAAAAATCGGATCGTTTTTATCGATCCTAAAACCCGTCAAGAATACGGTATAACTCCGGAGGGAAAAGTAACGCATATTCGACTTCGCCAAGAGGGTGATGAGAAAAAAATACTATTAGAATCCTAAAAAAATTAAATTGCTTTTCTCTTCATGAGAGAGTTTTACCTTTTTGCGGTAAAACTCTCTCATGAAATTATCAAACCTAACCCTTAGCACTCCCTATTTATCCCTTGATCCGATTTTCTATCATGAAGTCGCTCCGGCTCCTCTCAAAAACCCAAAACTTGTCAGCCACAATCTTGAAGCGATAAAGCTTTTGGGGCTTGATCCCAACGATCTCAATCTTACAGAGCTTGAAAAACTTCTCAACGGAACGCTCCAGTTCAAAGGCTCACGCCCCTACGCCATGTGCTATGCGGGCCATCAGTTCGGCTATTACGTACAGCGTCTCGGAGACGGTCGTGCCATTAATCTAGGCTCTGTAAAAGGGTGGAATCTTCAACTTAAAGGTTCAGGGCAGACCCGCTACTCCCGTCAAGGCGACGGACGTGCCGTATTGCGTTCTTCAATTCGCGAGTATTTGATGAGTGAAGCGATGTACGGGCTTGGAATTCCGACCAGCCGAGCATTAGCAATTATCAGTTCCGATGAAAAAGTGGCACGTGAGAGATGGGAACACGGAGCCATTGTTCTACGTCTCGCTCCCTCATGGATACGGTTTGGAAGTTTTGAGTATTTCTTTCATACCAATCGGCACAAAGAACTCGAAACATTAGCCGATTTTTTACTTCACGAATCGTTTCCGGAGTTTGTCGGAGTTGAAGATCCTTATCTCACAATGTTTGGTTCAATCGTCAAACGAACCGCAGAACTGATAGCGCAGTGGCAATCGGTCGGGTTTAACCACGGGGTGATGAACACCGATAATATGTCCGCTATCGGAATCACTATCGATTATGGTCCTTTTGCCTTTATGGATACCTTTGAGAGCGATTACATCTGCAACCATACCGATACGCAAGGCAGATACAGCTATAACAATCAACCCCGAATCGGTTATTGGAATCTGGAGCGTCTCGCCCACGCTCTTTCACCGCTCGTCACTCCCGAAAAACTTAAAACCGAACTTGACCGTTACGGCGATTATTTTACCACCCGACTTATGGAGCTTTTACGTGCCAAGCTCGGGCTTGATACACCGCATGAAAATGACAGTGATCTGCTCAGAGCGTTGTTTACCCTCATGGAAAACGGACGAATCGACATGACCCCGTTTTTCCGTACCCTCAGCCGATACGATGGAAATCGTGACACACTGCTTTCGCTCACGCTCGCACCGAACCAGCTGAATGAATGGCTCGATCAGTACGATGAACGGCTAAGCTTAAATAGCTCGTCCGTTGAAAAACGCCACCAACAAATGCTCCGCACCAATCCGAAATATATATTGAAAAACTATATTCTCCAAGAAGCGATTGAGGCGGCAGAAAAAGGGGATTTTAGCCTTGTGAATGATCTTTTGAAGTTAGCTCAAAATCCGTATGACGAGCATGAACTATTTGACCGTTATGCAGGCATTACACCTCCAGAACATAAAAATCTCAAACTCAGCTGTTCATCGTAACGAACAACCTGAGTCGTATTTCCAAAAAAGTCTATTAAGTAATCACCTCTTTTGTAATCATTCTGCAACGTAATAAAAAGTGATTATTTTTTGATCAATCCTCCGGCTATTTTTTTTTCATTGCTCTTTATACTGTCACCGTGCAACCTAAAACCTTTTTCGGAGAAGAACCGTTATGCAACACAACCACCTCATCAGCTATATGAGCGATGTTCAAAATTTTGAAAAAAACATGAACACCCTCTCAGGAAAATGGGACTTACTAACCCTTCTGGGGTCTATGTCCAATATCGGTATGGATACCAGCGAAACACGTAAAGCATTTGAAGACTTACTGGATGAGCCTCTGTTACGTCTGATCGAAGAGACCTTTAACAAAAGCCTCAATGAACTTGAATCCAAAGCCCAAACAGCGATTGATATCCTGATCCGAAATCTTTTCGAGCGTACTGCCGACATCGGTTTTCTGGCAACGGATGATGACATTCGCGACTACCTTCTTTTTTTACAGACAACCGATCTCTCCACATCCGAGGAGATACGTGAAATTAAAATCAAGAAAAAAGAGGCCCTCACCGAACGCTTTAGAGAATACGTAGCCAAATACAGCGTCTATGAGAATATTATTCTCCTCGATACCAAAGGAAAAGTGCTCGTACAACTCGATCATACCAATCCGGTTACCTTTTCCAAAGATCCCCTGCTCCAAGAATCGCTGCGTACCTATCAAGGGTATGTCGAAACCTACCGACCAAGTGATCTCACCCATCACAAACCCTCCCTCATCTACTCTTACCGCGTCTGTAACCCGCAGAACGAAGAACCTATGGGTGTGTTGTGCCTGATTTTTCGGTTCGAAAATGAGCTGCAAAGCATTTTTCAAAAGCTTACCCGTGAGAATCCCTACATTGCCCTTGAACTTCTAGGCTCTAACGGCGAGGTAATCGCCTCCACATCTACGCATCATGTGCCGGTAGGATCGTATTTGAATCCACGTAATAATGAAGATCATCAAACCTATTACGCCGGTTTTGAATACCTCTACAAATCGGTAAAAACCACAGGCTATCAGGGGTATAACGGTTCAGGGTGGATCGGACATGCAATGGTACCGATCCATTTGGCTTTTCGTTCCTCTTCACGCCCCTCATTTCAAAAGAACACCCTCTTTGATTCGGTAACAAATGCAAAAGCCTTTTTCCCGCAAGAGCTCAAAGAGATATTGAAC
Source organism: Sulfuricurvum sp. RIFCSPLOWO2_12_FULL_43_24 (assembly GCF_001829605.1). Classification (NCBI taxonomy): domain Bacteria; kingdom Pseudomonadati; phylum Campylobacterota; class Epsilonproteobacteria; order Campylobacterales; family Sulfurimonadaceae; genus Sulfuricurvum; species Sulfuricurvum sp. RIFCSPLOWO2_12_FULL_43_24. The sequence continues at coordinate 15,865 of NZ_MIBT01000066.1, forward strand.
AAAGCCAAAAAAATCCAAAGCGAGCTCGATATCACCGTCTGGAACGGCAATGTCAAAATCGCCAATGCAATCGGACATGAAAGCCCCTTTACCAAAGCACTTCTCTCTGAAATATCGAAAACAGGTGAAGAGACCAAACGGATTTTTGATCATACGGTCGCCAATCTCAATACGGCTATGATGATCCAGTACCTTGAAGCGTTAAAATTCCAGTCCTCACTCGCGATTGATATTATGGATCGCAACCTTTATGAGCGGGCGAATGACTGCCGCTGGTGGGCATTGACAACGACCTTTCGTGAATGTTTATCACACCCCAATATCAGCGATGAAAATCGAAATAAGATGAATTCGATCTTGGGTTACATCAACGGTCTCTACACCGTTTACAGCGCTATCTTTCTCTATGATCGCGAGGGGAACATCGTCTCTGTTTCCAATCCTGATAACAGCTCTATGATCGGAAAGAAAATCGGGTATTCGTGGGCATCCCAAACCCTAAATCTCAATACTACGCAAGAGTATGTCGTATCACCGTTTGAACCAAGCCCCTATTATGACACCCGCTCGACGTACATTTATAATGCCTGTATCCGAAATTTTAACGAAGAGAATGTCGGTGGAATCGGTATCGTTTTCGATTCAGAATCTCAATTTGCAGCGATGTTACACGATACGCTCCCCAAAGATGAAAACCACCAAATCCCCGAGGGGATGTTTGCCCTTTTCATCGATCGCAACGGACGTGTCATCTCCTCAACAACCGATGAGATACACGTCGGCGAGATTCTTACCCTCCCTGACTCACTCTTAAACCTTGGTTCAGGGCAAAACGATGCGCAAATTCTTCCTCATAACGGAATCTACTACGCACTCGGAGCTACCTGTTCAAACGGATACCGCGAGTACAAACAAAGTGACGGTTATAAAGACGATATTATCGCCCTCCTCTACCGCCCTGTCGGTGAGATCCAAGCCGTTGAATCCGAAGCTCCGGTTCAACGCATTTACACCTATCCAAAGGCTAATGGAACGGAAGAGACATCCGAAATTTCAACCTTTTTCGTCAGCGGATCGCTTTTTGCAATCGAATCGAAAAATGTCGTCTGTTCTCTCGTACATCAAGAGCTGACCTCCATACTGCACGCCAGTGAATACAATCTGGGAGTCATCAGTTACGATAAGCGGATGGTGAGTGTGATTTCATTAGCAAAATTGCTCGGAATGGAGAAAAAATACGATAAAGAGAGCGATACAATCATTCTGGTCAAAGCGGTTATCGAAAAACAAGTCGTTTATCTCGGGCTCGCCGTCGATGCGATTTTCAGCAGTCCTGAAATTCCATTGCGTTCAATCAGCCACTACAGCAACGTTTTGAAAAATGAGAACTCGCTGACCAAAGCGGTCATTATCCCCGATAATGCCGAAGATTTCGGTAACGAGATGATCTCGATCCTTGATATCCCGAAAATCTACGGACAGCTGATACAGCCCTACTCCCGCCCGCTTCACAAAGTGATGGCGTAAGCGTTATTGTTCAGGAGCCTCACTGTAACTGAGCCGTAAACCGTCCTCACTCATCACAAATCCGTGAACGGCAATTTTCCCCTCATGGACGAGGCGATGGTGCTTGGAACACAGAGGAATGAGGTTGTAGCGGTGATTCATCCCGTAATGTCCGATCGATCCGCCATCGTCCGCATTGGCTTGAGGGACGATATGGTGCACCTCATCAACCGCTTCGTCACACAATGCGCATTTGGTCAAAAAGAGTTTATTATTGTAACGGCTCTTTTTCTCCCGTTTCAGCATCGAGGCATCATGCGCTTTGTCGGTAATCCGTCCTCGGATCTCGTAGGCCTTTTTCAAAAAAGTCTCGTCCATATGAAGTGATTTGGCAAATTCCAACCCGTACAGCGTTGAGCCGCTTCCGCTTTTAAGCTTGCGGTCATACACCAGCTTATCGCTCGCCTCATCGTAATAGACTCCCAGATGGAGCAGCACGATTTCCTGCGCTTTTTTGATCTCTTCGAGAGAGGAGAGCTGATGAAGGTGGGTTGCAAAGATAAACATACTCCCGATCTCACGGAGTTTGAGAATGGCACTCGCGACGATAGCCAGCGCCGATTCGGTTTCGGTACCGTGACTGATCTCATCCCCTAAAACAAGGGTATTCTCAGTGGCACGGTTGAAGATATTACGCAGTTCCAGCATCTCTACGGCAAATGTCGAAAGCCCTTTGTAAAGATTGTCTTTGGAGACGATACGGGTGAGAAGCTTATCGACGGGAGAAAAACGCATCATGGCGCACGGAACAAAAAATCCCCCCTGCGCCATCACAACGGATAGCCCGATACTTTTCATCAACGACGACTTCCCGCTGGAGTTGATCCCGTACAACAATACCCCTTTGATATCCTCGCCGTTCTCGATCGTCGAATGCTCCTCATAGGTATGCTGACTTACCGCTCCCAAGAAAAGATCGTTCGGGATAAAAATACCGTTCTCTTCGCGCGATTCGATAAGAGGATGACGTAGCCCGACCGTCTCGATAAACGCTTTAGGAGATGGAACGATGGAAGGGCGGATATAGCGGTATTGCTTCGCACATTTTGCACCGCTTAAACTGACATCCACCACGGCAAGAAAGGAAATCAAATGCTCTATCGCATGGGAAAAACGCCGTTCAATCTCTTCGAGGTGTTCACGATAACGCTCCTTGACCTGCGCAATCATCCGCGATTTCGCCCCCGCATTTTCGATGGAGAGTTCATCGAGGAGGCTAGAGGAGAGTTTAACCGCCGTTTTGAGTTTACGCACCTGAAAATCACGAAAAAAGTAATGCTGATTGTCCAGCGTAAAAAAGCTGTTATGAAGTGCCTCTTCGACGTTCACATAGCGGTTACGGGTCATAAGGAGATGATACCCCTCGCTCTCCAGCCATCCGATAGAAGCGTATGATCCCCCTGACTCAAAAAAGGTATCAATATGTCCGATAATCGTATTGAGCTTAGTGAGGTTATTATTTTGGAGCACTTCGAGCGCATCGATGGAAGGATCAATCCCCTCATTAAAAAGGTTCTCATCGATCTGATCCCGCCGAAACTTCGCACACGCTTCGATATTGAAGATGCGTCGGAGTTCAGAAGCACAATGAGCGCATTCCTGCGCACTCGATTTATCATAAATAATTTTGAGTCGGTCGGCATCGGCAAATAATGATTCCGCCGCACTCAGCGATGCGTAAAAATAGGCCAGCTCAAACGGATGAAGTTTCCCCAGTTTAAGACGGCGCAAGATTCGCTCCAAATCGTAAACCTCTTTGAGCTTCGTCTCCAACGGCGCAATGTGCTCAGCCATTTTATCGATCAAATCGTACCGCTCTTCGAGGAGTTTCACATCACAGATAGGGTTCAAAAGTCGCTCACGCAACAGCCGTTTCCCCATCGCCGTGGAGGTTTTATCGATCAGTTTGAGAAGGGTCATCTCATCATGATCGCGGGATATGATCCCCAACTGCTCCGCCGCATTATTCCCCAGATACATATAGCGATTCGTCCCTAAAAAGGTCGGACGGTTCATCTTCTCGATAATCCCCGCATCGTGGTCGATAATGACGTTGATAAGAATACACAGCGATTCGGAGGCATAAGGGTAGCGCTCCAAATCGAGATACTCGATGGGGCTGAGAAGTGAGCGTATCTGATAAATCCGCTCGAAGAGTTCGTTTTGGTAATCGATCCGCAGACGCTTCTCGTTCATCGAGGTACGATGGTGATTTTTGATCTCCAGATAACGGTTCACTTCCTCACGGTCGATATCCCCCGCACAG
>NZ_MIBT01000067.1:0-11142 GCF_001829605.1 Sulfuricurvum sp. RIFCSPLOWO2_12_FULL_43_24
TCCACAAACGCTTTGGAGGAGATGATCGTTTTGATTTGAGCACCTTCGCACGCATTTTGCAGTCCGTCAACTCCGGCGGTAAAGTTGAGCATTGCAGGGGTTCGCCCTTGCGCGCTAAGACCCAATATCAGTGCCAATGTCGGAACCGCCGTCGGCATCAATACCCCGATCGCTTCTGAGGGCACACTGTGACGTGATAGCAATCTACCCAACCCCAATGTCATCGCCAGAAGCTGGCGGTAGGTGTATTCGATCTGTTTGGTATCCTCGATAATTTTTCGTGAGCTTCCATAGATCGACAGCGCATCGAGAAATGCACCGTAGAGATCATTCGGACGGCGTGATTCAAAGAGACATTTTTGCAACAGTGTCCGCATCGCTTCACCCGATTTAGTCCGTCTCTCATGTCCACTCCCCCCCTCGCTGATGCGCAGTCGTGTCGGGGTGCAATAGGTGAGAGTGATTTGAGGAAACCATCGTGTCGGATGATCGCTTCCCATACGCGATAAGGTGCTAAACGTCGCCCCCTCGATGATAACAGGGTGAATCGTCGCTTCGGTTTTGAGGGTGACGAATGCCGACCCCTCATAAATCTTCATCAAATTCCCAGTGGTCGTGATCCGCCCCTCGGGGAAGATAACCACAGCTCGTCCGCTCTCGACGAGGCGGATGATCTGTTTGATCGCCATCGGATTGGAGGGATCAACGACGAGGTATTCGCTCAAGGATAAAAACATCCGAACCAGCGGTCGTTTAGCAATCTCGGTATTAACGACGAATACCGGCTGAATCGGCAAAAACAGCCCCAAAATCAACCCGTCCAAAAACGATTGATGGTTGGCGATGATCACCGTGTGATTCTCTTCGCGCTGGAACTCTCCGACCACCTTGACCCGAAATAAAAAGCGGACGATCACATACAAAATCGCTTTAATCATTGATTATTTCCTTGCAAATAGTTGAGTACATTTCCGAACGTTTTTTCGAGTAACGGCTTGTTAATCCAAAACCATACCTCTTTCCCCTTTTTTTCACTCAGCAATACTTCGGCCTGACGGAGGATTTTCAGATGATGCGAGACAGTGGTACGCGCCAGTGTCGAAGCTTCCGATATTTGTCCTGCGGTGAGCCGCTCATCCGGTTCAAACAGCATCAACATCCGCTGCCGGTGTTCATCCCCTAACGCGGTAAAGATATCGGACATCGGTTTCCATTCGGGTGGAAGTACATCGGTATAATTGGTTTTCATGGTTATAATCCTAAATTCTTAAACATATAGGTATGATAATAAATTTGAGCTAACATTATTCTGAATTACTCACGGGAAGTGCCTCTAAATGGGCTTGGTATAACCCTAGTGCCACATAAACGTATTTCGATTTGACATAGGCGGGGCGGATTGCACCCAGACGCGCTTCTATCTCCTCCATCGTGTACCCAAGATACAGCATCCACGCGCTGATCGCCATAACACTGCGAGAGAGCCCAAGAGCACAATGGACATACACACCGTTCTCTTTTTTCGCCTCGATCATCATAACGACGCGGTGCAGTGCCTCGGGAGAGGGGATCGTCAAATCTAAAAACGGCATTCTCGTCTGCTCCAAAGCAGAGCGGTTGATCTGATGTTCCAACGCCAGATTAATCGCATGGTTGATCCCATATTCACTGAGTTGAGCGTATTCAGCCTTTGCCGGATGGCGTCCGAAATAGACCCGATCCTCCACGTGGCTCATCAGTGGCAATTTCCGTTTGTACCATCGCCATGAGAGGTTCGTCCCGACAAAATAAGGGGCAAAAAGGCTCCACTGCCACCACGAAGCACGAGCATTTTCCCCCGCAATAAGATGGTTCAGCCCAAAGGCGTAGGCAATGGCTACCAACGTCATCGAGAGAAAGAGCCACAGCGCAATGAGTGAGTGATACACGAACGCACCAACGAGAAACAAAACCGCCGTCGCCAAATAATAAAGACCCACTTTGAGACTGCGCGGAGTGGTAAATCGGTTCAATACTTTGCTGTTTTTATGGATCATGGCAACAGCCGCTCCCCCGACTAATGCCCCAGTGGGGAGGTCGATAAAATGGTGTTGATACACCAGCAATGTTGAGAGTGCGATGAGCCATAACCACAGTGCCACGGCATATTTTAGAAAAACGTTTTTCAAATGAGAGCGCATTGACATCCACAACACGATGGCAAAACTGATGTGCAGTGAAGGAAGCTGATTGTAGGGCAGATCAGCACTGAGAATCCCAAAAAGCCATTGATACTCATCGATTTTTGGTTTTTCAAACCCAAATTGAAGAGGAAAAAGGGTAAAGACGAGAACCGAAAAAGCGACGATAAAGAGTACCCGCAAAGCGAGGATACGAAGTTCCATACGGCTCTGCGGGAGTAAAAACGCGATACAAAACATCACATCCGAGGACATATAGGGGATGATAAAAGAGGGGACGAACGGAATGTGACGCTCCCACTCCATAAAAAAGGAGGGGTGGGGAGTGAGCGAAGCATATTGATTCGCCGCACCGTAGAGGATAAAAAAGAGCGCACCCATAAACAAAACCCATACAAAACGCTCTTTGAGAGTGGCAGAGGCGCTGAGGGCAGGATCAAACGGATACATGGTTATCTGCGTCGCGCCGAAGATACGGTGAAAATACCCCAATCATCGATCCGCATCCCCTCTTTTTCAAACCCGTACGCACCAAAGAGGGCATCAAGCTCATATTGACTTCGACGGCGCATAATCCATTGGGTTTGCTGATGGTTCCCTAACACATGGGCGATTTGCTCCAACTGCGGATGCCACGGCTGACCTGTATAGACTAGATAGCCATCCTCTGCGATCATCGACACAATCCCCTCAATAGCGTTTTGAATCAGGGCGTTTTGTTCGAACAGCTCGAACACCCCTGAGACGACAACAATATTCGGCTCATAAACGCTTCGGTCGTAATTGGTTTTATCAAACGCATCGGCTTGCTCATAGCGGATGTTAGAGAGAGCTCGCTCGTTTGCCAATGCGCGTCCTTGCTCTACGTTTTGTTCCTGATAATCGCGCACTAGCACTTCGATGTCGGGATACTCAAGGGCTAGTTCGATCAGATAGCGTGCAGGCCCACCGGCGATGTCGAGGATTTTTACTTTTTTCCCCTCATTACGCAGCTGATCGATTTTTTCGCGAATGGTCGCGATGGCGTTGACTTTACGCTGACGAATCCCTCTCCATCCGATGCTTTCCAGATAGTTTTTATCGGACATTTTACCCAGCAGCCCCACCCCGCTTGGGGTATTTTTATAGACATAATCGAGCGTCACCCCCGAATCAAATCCGTATTTCAGCCCGATTTTCATTCCATCGCTCATCCAGCCCAAGGTGTTGAGCATAAAACGCTGAACCCCAAAAGAGAGTTTTTGACACGTTGTGATCTCCCCTCGTGCAATCTTATCTTTTTCATTTTGGGTCAGGGTGATGAGATGCTCACTCATATTGGTTTTAGGGGTACTAAAACACTCCTCCATAAACGATCCGATTTCATCAATCGCTTTTTGTGCTTCCGATTCATAAAGGACACCGTGATAGAATCCCTCCAACTCCACAAACCGCTTTAGCGGTGAACTGAGGCGGTCATAAAACACCTTTTGCACACGGCTGTCCACGACATAATCCGATGTTGCCGAAAGTACCAGCGTCGGAGTTACGATGTGGCTCGCATCCTCTACCACTCTTCGAGCGGTATCGAGGAGCGTCACGAGTTGACGTGCAGGGATGTTCGGGGTGATCAGAGGATCAGTGTTGTATCTTTCTTGCTCTGTCGTGTTGTGAGTCAAAAACTTCGCTTTGACGTAGGATTTGATGTTCATGCGGGGATTAAACCGTATCATCAGATCGAGGGAGGGTTTGGCGAGGGGGACATAGAGTTTGATCACGAACGCCGGAGCAACCAATGCCATCCCCGCGATGCGAGGCGCATAATCGTGTACCCACGTCGAGGCGACAACCCCCGCGACCGAGTTGGCAACGACGAACATATCTTCGGCACTTTTGCCTTCTTTAGCACAAACATAACGAACAAACGCCTCCAAATCGCGCACCAGATTCATAAACTCATACGTCGCCTCTGCGCGGGTGTATCCGTGCCCACGGTTGTCATACGAGAAAACTTTGTATCCTTCAAATATTGCTGAACGGGCAATGGGGTCGAGACGCTCTGAGTGCTCATGTCCACGATGGAGGAGCAACACGATTTTGCCGTTAGGGACAGCGGGCGACCATTCGCGGTAAAAAAGCTCTGCGCCGTCGAAGCTGGTAAATGTTCCAGTTGTCATAGTGTCATTCTCCTAATAGTTTGGTGTAATTGGTATAGATGGAATTCTCTGCGGGGAAATACTCTAAAATCGCTTTGGCGTAGCGGTCAAACGGGTTTGCTTCGCGGGAGAGTTCGAACCGTTTGCGATACGGGAGATCATAACTGTTGAACACCGTACTAAAAGGGACGGGAAAATCGGTGCCGAATAGGAGCTTGTGATGGATATCACTCTGTCGGCTTAGATGACGCAACACTTTTGCCCGAACCGGGGTGAGGAGGGCCGAGATATCGGCGTAGAGATTATCATGCTCTTTTAGCATTTCAAGGAGGATGTAATACTCGTCGTTAAAATGTTTCGGATTTTTCGAAAGTGCCTGAAAAATACGGCGCGGTTCATAGGTGAGTGCCATGTGGGCACAAATTACCTGCACTCCCGCTTCCAGCGGATGATCCAACATCTCGATACTCTCACACGATTTAAAAGAGTAAACACTGCTCTCACTTCCCACATGGACGATCAGAGGCAGAGCGCGAGCGGCGAGTTTGTCGAAATAAGGACGATAACGTGCCTCACGGGTATCAACCCCCCAGTAGTTTTGCAAAAACTTCGCCCCGCGAAATCCTGCATCGGCATAGCGGTCGATGAGATCGAGCGCATCGGGGCGGTTGGGATTGATCGAGAAAAAGGGGATGATGACATCCTCATTCCCTCGGTACAACGTCGCTACATCTTCATTCGTCGCACAAACGGTGATGTCCTTGTGGAGACTTTTGCCCGCATCATCGACCCGATCATCGACGCCGAAGAGGACGATTTTCTCGACGTGCTGAGAGTTTCGCACCGATGAAACCAGTGCGCGGGTGTATTCGCCATAGGGATCACGCACGAGGGCTTTTGGGTCCATTCCGAACTTTTTGGCAAAAAAGTGGAGAGCCAATTTGTCGTACGAGCGTTGGAACGCAACGTCACTACTGAGGAGGTGAGTATGGATATCGATTGTTTTCATAACTATAATCCTAAAAACTTAGACATATCGAAATATTACGGGTGATTTGCTGAATTTATTCTGAAACAAGTGTTGGATCATTTGATTTGAGATACATTCATGTGTTCCCCTCCTTTCACTAAAAAGCTCCCGATCAATGTAAAATGATCATCTTCATCCACATAAGCCGATATTTCTACAGAACATTTCTTACCCTCATGAAGGGTAATCATCTCGAATGGAAATGCGAATTTAGTATTAGCGGGATATTGTTTAACAGCATTTTTGAAAACATTACTGCGCGTCAAAATAAAAATTGACTCTTCTTTTGATATATATGAACAAGCTGTTTTTTGTTCGATTGATTGTTCCTGTGCCATCAGAGTACTTAATAGCCCAATAGTAATCCAAAAAACTTTTTTCATCTCTCCCCCGCCTTTTTAATAACTTCTTCCAACTGCTGAGTAAATATTTGAGTATCTTCCTCTCCGATCATCATCGGCTCCAGTATATGAACATCGATGATAAAGGGGACGAGTAGTGCTTCCCCTTTGGGGAGGACTTTTCCAGCACCGCCGAGATAGATCGGGATAACGGGAACCGTTGGGGTCATTTTCGCCAGATGGGCAACCCCCGATTTGAATTTGCTCATCTGCTCCGCTTCCCCGCGACTCCCCTCGGGAAAGAGGATGATGCTATCTCCCGCTTCGAGGGCTTGGCGCACCGATTCGAGGGGATGGGTGTGCGATCTCTCTACCTTTCGGCTCAGGGGGATAATCCCGATAAACTGGGTCGAGAACCACGCGATTAGGCGGTTTTTCATAAAATAGTCCGCCGCCGCGACGGGGCGGATGCGGTGGATTTTGTGGAGGGGAAAGAGGCTCATAAGCACCAGCGTATCGAGATGGCTGTTGTGGTTGGCGACGAGGATGGAGGGTTTATCGGGTGATAGGTTTTCACGTCCTCGCACGTGCACCCCGAAAATCAGCAGTACCGTAGGGCGGACGATGAGGGCGAAAAAGAGCCATTTTAGCATCTCATCCTCCTAATAGTAGAGATAGTAGGTGAAATGAAAAAAGAGCGGTGCGGTATAGGTGAGACTATCGACGCGATCAAGTATCCCCCCATGCCCCGGCAATAGATGTCCCGAATCTTTTACCCCGATGTCCCGCTTGACCATCGAGATGACGACATCGCCGACGAACCCCGCACCGCTGATGAGCATCCCCGCCGCGAGGGCTTGAAGCGTCGTAAAAGGGGTGAGAAACGAAAATACCACTGCCAGAGCGCTGAGAGTGACGAACGCCCCCACGAACCCCTCGATCGTTTTGTTGGGGCTTACTTTCGGGACGATTTTGTGTTTACCCAGAGCCTTGCCCCAGAGATACTGCAATACGTCGTTGAGTTCGGTGAGTACCACCAAATAAAGCACCAACTCTTTACCCGCGACATCATGCCCAGCCACAGCAGGGAGAGTCATCATATAGGCGAGGTGGCTGAGACCGAAGACGAACATCATCAGCCCCCACTGTACACGGCTCGTGTTCTCTAAAAAGCCCTGTGTCTCCCCGATGAGCACCTGACGAAACGGCAACAGCAAAAAGAGATAGACGGGGATCCAGATGATAAACATCCCATACCACTGTAAACCCGCGAACCAGTACTGAAAGACGATGGAGAGGTAGGCGTAAAAGATGATACGACGATCCGTTCGACGGGTCGGGATGAGGGTGAAATACTCTTTGAGGGCGAGATAGCTGATGAGGGCAAAAAAGAACATTGCTACCGTGGTGTTGAGCATCGCCCCAACGTTAAATGCGCCGATAATAATCCACCATGAGGTGACGCGGTCTTTGAGTTCTTGGGAGGTTTTGGTACGAAATAGTACCGATACGATCACGGTGGCAAACGCCAAAATCCCTAAAATAATCAGAAGAACTATTCCGCTTTTGCCAAAAAAAAGTGTGCTGATGGTCTCTAACATGATTTTAACCCCCGCACAGAACGTCGAAGCACTGTCCATCCCCCCATCGCTGTCGCGACGATCATAATGGCATCAAACCAACCCTCGGGCAAAACTCCCAACCCAAGAGCCAGCGAGAGGGCACCGATCACAAATGCACGATCACTTTTCCCCATAGGACCATCATACCGACGTACTCCGCCGATCACTGCCCCCAGTACCCCCGCCATCTCGGTGAGAATTGCCATGATGACAAACAGCACCACCCAAAGTGCCGATACACTGCCGATCAGCGCAAAGGGGAGATAAAGCGCCACATCGGAGAGGACATCGCTCATCTCGTTGAGCATTGCCCCCGCATCGCTTTTCATATCGTGCTCTTTGGCAAGCATCCCGTCGATCGCATTAAGTGCCATTCTCACAAACATCACAAGCGGTATAGTAAGTAATATCCATGTTGCACCGTGGGTGAGAGCAATCGTACCCCCTGCGATCAAAGAGAGCGCTAATGCCGTGTAGGTGATTTGATTCGGAGTTACCCCTGCGCGTGCCAGAGTTTGAACCATCGGACGGAGTAGGTTTTGGAATGCAGGTTTGAGATCGTAGATAGTCGCCATTCGTTTTCCACTGAAAAGATAGAGTATTTTAGTATAAAAAAACAAAAAATACTATTTTTAGGTTATACATTCAATCGCACCCATCAAAATGCGACAATCCACTCACATTGTTTTTTTATACTTCACGTATTACTTGTCAATAACTTGACGACATCCATAAAAGGAGAAAAGCGTGATTTACAATTCTTTTGATAACTCTGTTTGTTATGCCGGTACACCGATGATTATTGAAATTGACAAGTTTGATACGATTACATATGCCAATCGAACTTTTTATGAAATATCCGGCTATGAAAAAAGTGAACTAATAGGAGTTTCGCATAAAATTTTACGCCATCCTGATATGCCCAAAAGTATCTATACAACCATGTGGGATACCATAAGTCATAATATTTCATGGCAAGGGTATGTTAAATATCGGTACAAAGAAGCTCAAAGCTGCTGGGTAAAACTGCACATTGTGCCTGTAGTTGATGAGAGCGGGGTTCCTATCCGCTTCATCTTATCTAAAACAGCCCCCGATATAGAGACCGTCGCACAAGTTCAACAAAGATACAGTAAACTTATCGAAGAAGAACAAAAATTACTTTTTAAAGCTGAAATTGCCAATCGGGTAAGCATTCAAAGTATTCACAACAATGTGATAGCTCTTTAGATAACGGGTATCCCGTTATAATTCAAAAAATAGTATAGATGGAGATTACCATGCGTTCACTTACTCTCGCCGCTTTATTGCTTTTGGTTTCCAATGCGAATGCATTGGATTTCGGTTCACTTATGCAAAGCATTGCTCCCGTAGCCCAAAGCGCTGCCCCTATCGCCGATAGCACCCTCACCTCTAACCCGTTGATTAAAAACATCACGACAACCCTCGGTGTTACCCCGACCCAAGCGATCGGAGGAGCAGCAGCCGTGATTAATGATGCGAAAGGGAACATGAAACCAACCGATTTCGCAGCTCTTACCAAACAAGTACCCCAAGCATCCACACTTCTCAATGCCGCACCTGCCGGTTTACTCGGACTAGGCTCTTTGGGCTCTCAATTCTCATTTTTAGGGATGGACGCCTCGATGATCGATAAATTCTCTCCCTTGGTTCTTGAGTATCTTCAAAGCGGTGCGACTCCGGGTATGGATAAAATCCTCACCGCAGCGTTTGCTCAATAATGTTCTCTCTTCCATGCATTATTTTTGCAGGCGGTAAAAGCTCTCGGATGGGTGAGGATAAATCGCTCCTCCCCTTCGGAGGGTTCTCATCGCTGAGCGAGTTTCAATACCAACGCCTCACCCAGCTCTTTGCGCATGTAGCCATCTCAACCAAAAGCGCTGACAAGTTCTCTTTTAAAGCAGAATTTATTCTCGATCCGATTGAAGTTGATTATGCCCCTACGGCAGGATTTGTCAGTGCTTTTAAAGCAATCAACGATGATCGGATAATGGTTTTAAGTGTCGATACACCTTTTGTGGATGCATCGATATTTCAAAAATTGATTGATTCGGATCGTGAAGAGTTGGATGCAGTAATCGCCACAACAAAAACGGGAAGCCATCCGCTGTGCGGAATCTACCACCGATCTCTTTTCGAAGAGTTTGAACGGATGCTAGCCGAAGGGGATCACCGATTGGGCAAACTCCTTGCCTCTTCTAATACGCTTTACGTTGAATTTACGGATGAGGCACCATTTGCTAACCTCAACCATCCGCACGAGTACCAAGAGGCACTTAAACGTATTGAACGTTAAACATTCATACTCTCCTCTTCCGCGCATCTTTTGCACGGTTCTTTCTCGCTTTTTCGCACCAAATAGATAAAGACGGCAAACACCAACAGTAAAAATGCCAATGCCGCGATAAGCGTCGATGCATACGGTAAATCTTTATAATCATGAAGCGCGATCTTAAAGACAACCAAAAGGGCCTCAATCAATAAAGCAATAATGATCGAAACGGAGAAATTGAGCAGTGTTTTAGCGTTAAACGCATCACTGACATGCTGGGTTCGCGGCAATACCTCCTGCTCGAAAATCGTTTTCCCTAAATCGTAAACGGCAAGTCCCAGCGTCAAAGCGATAATCGGTTTAAAAACCGTATCCATACTGAGAGGTTCACTTCCAACCAGATATCCGATAAAAGTATAAAAGCCGTACAGCACAACAAATACTCCAAAAAAGAGTAATCCGCCGCCGATAACCGCATACGATGAGCGATTGATCCGTTTAAATACATCATTTTTCTCAATCAGATCAAATCGCTCCAACAGACTCCGCACCCGGAAATCCAAAAACAGATATCCGTCTGAAACTGCATAAATAACCGTTATACACAAATGCCCGGTTGCAGTTGAGATATAGGGTTCACTGACATGGCACCCTTTTTGGATAGCCACCTCATCGACCAAATAGGCACGATCGATTCCGGCATGGTGCCCCTCTTCACGATCCGCATAAATATTGGGTGAATTTTGGACAAATCCTTCATCGCATTTGTAAATGAGTTCCAAACTCGGAAATGTTTTATAAAGACGCTCGGCAAGCTGTACATTGAAAGTTTTTAAACTGACTCGACCTAAGGAAGTAAGGATAAATTTTTCGATCAACGGGGCATTTGCGGCATAGCTTCGTACTAAATTTTGCATCATTTTTCACTTATAATTTATTTTTTAGTTTTTGCCTTTTCAAGGCGAATTAATTGTGTAATTATAGTTATCAGTCTTGCCCCGCACTGTAGTCATCACTGCAGGGCAATCCTTAGGAATCTTGAAGGAGGTTTTATGAACATTTCGGAATTACGTACTATCCTTTAGCACCACCAAAATCTCATGACAAAACTATAGCCCATTTTTTATCAACAATATGGTTATTTTTTAATCAATGCCCGATTTACAACTCTAAGCTATAATAATAAAAAGATTATTAGGGTACATACATGAATTTAACCCATCTCGATGAGCGTGACCGTCCAAAAATGGTCGATGTCTCTGATAAAAATACCACATCGCGTGTAGCAGTTGCCAGTGGACTGATTACAATGAGTCAAGACGCATTTGATGCAGTCATCCAACAAACCGCAAAAAAAGGGCCTGTCCTTCAAACCGCCGTAATTGCCGCCATAATGGGGACGAAAAAAACCTCAGATATTATCCCGATGTGCCACCCGCTCAACCTCAGCGGTGTCAACTGCGACATTGACGAGCTTCCCGAATTACCGGGATTCCGCCTGAGTGTTACTGCAAAACTGAGCGGTCAGACAGGGGTCGAGA
>NZ_MIBT01000068.1:0-34804 GCF_001829605.1 Sulfuricurvum sp. RIFCSPLOWO2_12_FULL_43_24
AGATACACAATCATCCATGTTATTCAGAGGGTGCACATCACCATTATGCACGTATTCACGTAGCGGTTGCCCCGGCGTGTAATATCCAATGTAATTACTGTAATCGTAAATACGACTGTTCCAATGAATCTCGACCGGGGGTAACCTCTGAGCGTCTTAGCCCGGAAGAAGCGGCAAAAAAAGTATTGCTCGTCGGCGGTGAAGTACAGCGTATGAGCGTACTAGGTATCGCAGGTCCGGGAGATGCCCTTGCAAATCCGAAGAAAACCTTTGAGACATTCGGATTGGTTCGTGAATTTGCATCGGATTTAAAACTTTGTCTCTCAACGAATGGTTTGGAATTGCCAAACTTCATCGATGAGATGGTCGAGTACAACATCGACCACATCACCGTCACCATTAACAGTGTTGATGAAACCGGTGAAATCGGAAGTCTAATCTATCCGTGGATCTTCCATAACAACAAACGTATTTATGGAAAAGAGGCCGCGCAAATTCTCCTCGCAAATCAACTCGAAGGGATGAAAAAATGCGTTGAAAAAGGGATCTTGATCAAAGCGAACTCGGTTCTTATCCCGGGTGTCAATGACAAACATCTCCCTGAAGTTTCCAAAAAACTCAAAGAGATCGGTGTTTTCTTGCATAACATCATGCCAATTCTCTCTGAGCCTGAATTCGGTACGGCGTTTGCCCTTGCAGGCGTTCCGAGTGCAACGGATCAGGAACAAATGGCGGTTCAAGAAGCGTGCGGTATGGACATGAAACTCATGCAGCACTGTCGCCAATGTCGCGCCGATGCAGTAGGGCTTATCGGTGAAGACCGTGGAGCTGAGTTTACCAAAGATACCTTTGCAGGGCTTAGTTTCGACGAACTCCAAATCAAATACGATCTTGAAGCGCGTCAAGCGGCTCAGGCGAAAATCGAAGAGTTTAGATTCTTCCTCGATCAGGCCAATGAGCGCGTCCGTAAAGAGAAAGCAGAACTTAGTTCGAATGGCGTGACAATCCTCGTTGCGGTCACTACAGCAGGCGAGGGGATGATTAATCAACACTTCGGAAGCGTTAAAGAGTTTTTGATCTACGAAGCCGGTGATAAAGGGATCCGTTTTATCCATCACCGCAAAGTGGATTATGAGTATTGTGCGGGACCGGACGGTACAAATCCGCTTCAGCCGATCTTGGAAAAACTCAAAGATGTTCAGATGATTCTAACGGCGAAAATCGGTGGTTGCCCGCAGGATGATCTTAAAGCGGCCGGCATCATCGCCGATCAAAGCTACGCGTATGAACCGATTGAAATTTCAGTTCTCAAAGCATCCCGCAAATACTTCGGTATGGATGAAAACGCGGAAGTGAATTAAGAAGGAGCCTATTATGGCACTCATCAACGATACTACACTGCGTGACGGGGAGCAGGCTCCTTATGTCGCGTTCAATACCGAAGAGAAACTTCGCATTGCAACGCTCTTAGACGCGTGCGGTGCGGATGAACTCGAAATCGGTATTGCGGCGATGGGTGTCAAAGAACGCGACGATATCAAAGAACTTTTAGCCTTAGGTCTAAAAGCTCGGATGATGACGTGGAATCGGATGAAGATGGAAGATCTTGACGCTTCACTCTCGTGTGGAGTTAAAGCGGTCGATCTCTCTATCCCTATCTCAGATATTCTTATCGATGTTAAATTCGGCGGCAGTAAAGCGAAAGTCTTAACCGAGCTTGAGCGTGTTGTTACTACAGCTACCAAAGAGGGTTTGTTTGTTTGCATCGGCGGAGAAGACAGTTCACGAGGAAGTCATGAATTTATCCGCGATGTGATGACATTAGCCCGTGAGTGTGGTGCAGGGCGCTTCCGCTATTGCGATACCATCGGTATTATGACCCCGACACAAACCTACAATGAAATCAAATCATTATGTGACTTAGATCTCCTCCCGATTGAAATGCACACCCATAATGATTTTGGTCTTGCTAATGCGAATGCCCTCAGCGGCATTGACGCGGGTGCACTCAGTATGAATACAACGGTTATTGGATTGGGTGAACGGGCGGGTAATGCCTCGTTTGAACAGATTCTCATGACACTCAAACATCTCTACGGTGAGGCACGTTCCATCGATCCTCTCCTCATTCGAAATTTGGTTCATACGGTGGCAAGCGCGGCAAATATGTCGCTAGCCACCAATGCCCCTGTCGTAGGTGAACGGATATTTGCCCACGAAAGCGGCATACACGCAAGCGGGATGATGAAAGATTCCCATGCGTATGAACCCTATGAAGCCGAAGAGGTTGGATTGGAAAGTTCCTTTCCGATCGGAAAACACTCCGGCAGTGCAACCATCCGTTATCACTTGGCACGTATGGGGATTAGTGCTGAGAATGCAATTTTGCGGGATATGCTCCCCAAAATCCGTGAAATCGTCACTTCCCGTAAACGGGTGCTTGAAATTAGTGAGCTAAAATCCCTCTATCAGGACCTGGCATGTATATAGGATGGCTTAAATTCGTAGATGTTCCTGAACTCGTGAAAATTGCCGAAGAGACAGGGTGGTTACTGGATGGATATCATGTCAAACTCATGATGATGCACGCACCCCATTTATGTTATGGGGCGTATGAAGAGGGTGTACTCGTCGGTGCAGTGATGGCCATAGAGTTCGAGACGTCGGCGATGATCAAATACTTTATGGTACGACCGACACATCAAAAGCAGGGGATAGGACGTCGGTTGTTTAATACCCTTTTTGGAGTCCTCAAAGACGAGCACCCCTCGCTGTATCTCCATGCAAACCCTCAGCTTAAAAGCTTTTTTGAACAAAGCGGATTTAAGGCGGTTATGGAAGTAGGGCGTTTTCTCAATGTGGGAAAAGTACCGCCTTTTAATTTTACGAACGCACAGGCCAAAGAACTCGATGGAGGAAATTTCGACGCGATGATCCGTAAAATGGATTTTGAAACCTTCGGTGAAGATCGGATGGCGTTTATGCTTGATGAGATGGAGCGCAACAGTTCACTCAAATTTGCCTTGCCGAACTCATTTCAACACTCCAGTGTCATCAATGCACGCGGCGTTTATTTAGGGCCGTGGCAATGCAGACCCGGGTTTGAAGACGAAGCGGAAAAAATGATGCAGGGCGTTTTGTATTTCAGGGGGCTGAAAAAAGTTCTTGCTGACGTTCCTCTGGGGAATGCTAATGCAGTCGCTTTGTTCGAGAAATACCATTTCCAGCAAAAAGGGATTTTTATACATATGGTTTACGGCGAACCGCGCAACGTCAAGTTTGAAAATATCTACGCTTTTTCATTGTAAGGTATTAACAATGAATCTTCTTGAAACCTGTGTGAACGAAAAATGCAGAGTCTTATCCATAGCATTGGATGAAGCATTAAAAGATCATCTTTGCGCTATGGGGATTTGTCCGAATGCAACGTTGTGTGTAAAGAGGTACGGGCTCTTTAAAAGCAGCGTGCAAGTTCAGATCGGTGAACGAATCGTTGCGTTAGGAAAAGATCAAGCACGCCACATCGAGATACGTGTTGCGTAACTTTAGGTGTGTAACATTAAAAAAAGGAATCTATTATGTCGGAAATGAGCGAACAAGATCATAAAAAAGAGCTGGCAAAACTCAAACGTTTAGCGATAGAAGTTGCCTCAGAGATTCACGATATCGTTGAAGATACGGTTTGGAGCAATCATGTCAAAATGCCCGAATTGGCTGCAAAATTGTACGATGCAGTCGAAAAAGCTAACAGCTACAAAGCAGAACACTCCCTCTAAGGGGTTGGATTATGGCTACGAAAGAAGAAGTCCTCGCATCAGAAATCTGTGAATGTGGCGGTAAGAGTGTAGCCGATGCAATCAAGCTTTTTCAAGAGACGTCACTGCCGTATAAAAAAGCAAAAAAGCTCGTAACTGAGTGTGACAAGAGCTGTTGTCGTGCTGCCCTTCTGAGACTTTTTGATATGGCGTATTTCGGTAAATTTGATTATGACGAGATCGAACGATTGATTCAGCTGCGCCATGATAAGCTGGGCGAACTTTTAGAACGGATGAAAAATGGACGCTAATGTAACGATTCGTTTGGCCTACAGCGAGGATATTCCTGCTATGGCAAAACTTCTGAGTGAACTTTTCGCTCTTGAAGATGATTTTACGATTGATGCAGAGAAGCAATCTCGCGGATTGGAGCTACTCCTCCAAAATTTGCAGAGTGTTGTTTTGGTTGCTGAAATTGACCATTGTGTGGTTGGTATGATTTCTCTTCAGAGAGTAATCTCCACGGCTATGGGAGAGTATGTCGGTATTATTGAAGATGTCGTAGTATCTGAAGCTTATCGTGGATACGGTATCGGGACAAAACTGCTAGAAACGGCAATCGATGAAGCAGAGCAGCGAGAATGGAAACGCTTAGCACTCGGTGTTGATTTGCGAAATACTAAAGCGATTGGTTTTTATCAAAAATACGCTTTTGAAACCAGTCACATGGGGCTAATGTACAAAATAGTGTGAAGGATCGGTTATCTTTTGCTCACGACAACCCTGTTTTTGCCTTCCTCTTTTGCCTGATACATGGCATCATCTGCTTTTTTGACAAATGATTCGATACTCTCAACACCATTGTATTGAGCTACGCCGATACTAACGGTTATTTGACCGACCTCTTTAAACGTCGAGTGCTCGACCTCTTTTTTGAGCCGCTCGGAAAGGGCAATAGTCCCCTCAAAAGGTGTGTCTATTTGTAGGATGACAAACTCTTCACCGCCCCAGCGTGCGAACATATCATTGCTTCTTACTATGCTGCGGACAACTTCGGCAATTTGAATAAGTACATCATCCCCCGCATTGTGTCCGAAGGTATCATTCACTTTTTTGAAATCATCGATATCAAAAAGGATCAGGGAAACTGAAATATTGGCGTCTTGGGCATGTTTAGTCGCTAATTTGAGCCACCGATTGCATTGTAATCGGTTCGCTGCATTGGTCAGCGGATCGGTAGATGCAGCTTTTTCCAGTTCATGTTCAAAGATTATTCGTGTGGTAATATCTTTACCGGTAGAGATAAAATTCGTGAGTTCCTGACGCTTATTTTTCAGCGGGACGATGGTTTTGAACTCATGATAAAGGGTTGCATCTTTTCGTTTATTGGTCAGTACTCCGCGATAGGTCTCCCCTGAAAGGATCGTATCCCATAGATGCTGATAAAAGGAGCTCTGGTGTTCGCCGGATCGGAGTATATTAGGTGTATTGCCGATGACTTCATGCGCTAAATATCCCGATTGCTGTTCAAAAGTACGGTTGACATATTCTATTTTTCCCTCTATATCGGTAATGACTACGGTATCTCCGCTCTCTTCGAGAGCTTTTGAGAGTCTGAGAAGATGAAAGTCGGTTTGGTGTTTAAAGACACGTAAAATCTGTGTAATCGCATAGCTTGCCACAATGGCACACAAGGCGCGGAACAGCTCGACCGGCAACGTTGTGAATGCTTCAAAAGATGATCCGTTCACTATGGATGAGGGGAAAAACGTTCCGGTAGGGACAATGAGGCCTGCGAGGATACCGTATAGAAAAAAAGTGCTTGCAAGGAGATAAGCACATCGTTTCATAGAATCATACACCGATCCTTGTACGAGATAAAATGGATGATAAAATATATATGCAGTCATAAAAATACCGGGAGCGCCGAGGAAGTAGCGAACCATTATATTGATATTTACTAACGTGAAATGGTGAAAACCTATCAGGAAAGCTGCCGAACCTAAAAGAATAAAGAGAAGAGTAATCATCGAAAATGTTTTATTCCAAATAATCCGTAAGGAAAAATAGAAAAGGATGGCATACGAGAGGCTCATCATAATCAAGCCTGCTAGGTCAAGTATCTCTTTAGTTTCTACACTTCCTAATGATTTGAACATGAAAAGCCATTCGGATATACCGTGGAGAATCCCAAATACACCTAAATATTTTAACTCGCGGGTAAATTTGAAAATAGAATTTTCCATCGGGTAGTGGAGGATACTAAAACCAAACAGGAAAAATGCAAGGCCGTAGATAAAATAGATATAGTCGATGAAATTGAGCATCAAACCCCTTCAAGCACAATAGTTTAGAAGAAGCTATTATATTCATTTATTATTTAGAGGCTAATTATACGGGTTGTACAATGCATAGAATTGCGTTATATGCATGCAATAATGCTCTTTTTTTAATTTAACTTTTCTATATTCATATGATAGATAATTTAAGTACAATTTTCAGATCAACTCTATAAAGTCTAGGATAATTATAATGTTACAGATAGCATCAAAGAATCTTAGCCATAAGATTTTAATTGTTGAAGACGATCCAATCATTGCATTGGATTTAAGCCTTGTTGTTGGAGAAATGGGATGTACAGTAGTCGGTATTGCGAATAACTATCAAAATGCCATCAAACTAATGCAATCCGATCCTGCTGATATTTTGTTATGTGACATAAATTTGCAAAGTATTCAAAATGGTATTGATGTAGCTGAAAGTATTTGCCATTCACATAATCCTGCCGTAATTTTTCTGACTGCACTAGATGATAATAAAACTCTTCATTCTGCTGTGAATACTAACCCATGCGGTTATTTACTGAAACCATACCGCTACCGTGAGCTTCATGCCCTCATAGAGATAGCAAAGCGCCGAACTTTAGAGAACAAACCTTTGCTTGTAGCATTGCCTTTCCCTTTAGGGGGAGGGTATCATTTTGATCTTGAGAATGGAATATTAACAAAAGAGGATCAGCCGAATATTGTTCTCACTGTTAATGAATACAAGCTCATTTCGTTTCTTATGGAAAATCGCCATAAAATTGTCCCTTTCGAAGTGATTGAACATCATATTTGGGCAACAAAACCAACAGCCGAAAGTGCTCGTCGTACTCTTTTTTATCGACTTCATGCAAAGTTAGATACACCTATCATAACTGTTCTCTATTCTCGTGGATGTTATCTAACGCAGTACCCTCCTAGCCGTATTTAATCAAACTTATTTCTATCGTGACGCGGATGTGACGACACTAATTCTATAATCTAATTTTTATTAGATACAGGAGGTGTGTATGGAACGTTATCTGAGTGAAAATGATTTTATTGTCTCCAAAACGGATACCAGTGGTCGTATTACATACGGAAATAGGATTTTTCTAGAGCTAGCCGAATTCACTGAAGAGGAGCTGATCGGGCAGCCACACAGTATTCTCCGTCATCCTGATATGCCTAAAGCAATTTTTCAGTTACTCTGGGAACGAGTCAAACGAAAAGAGGAAATATTTGCCTATGTTGTCAATCGTACGAAAAATGGGAATCACTACTGGGTATATGCCAACGTAACGGCTTCCCCTGATGAATCGGATCAAGTTTTAGGTTATTACTCTGTACGCCGGCGACCTAATCCGTCAGCCTTGGAAATTATTAAACCTCTTTATAAACGTATGATTGAAGCTGAACGTTATGGCGGTATCAGCGCCGGGACGGCAGTTCTACATAAACATTTACACGAAGAAGGGATCAGTTATGACGAGTATATCATCGGTATTCAACAATAAGCTGGTTACTTTTTTTAGTTCTGTTCTCCTTCTCATTATCATCGTGAGTATTGGAGTTGGAGATTATATCGATGCGGTGATCTCTGCTGTCGCGATGATTATCGGATTTTTGATCTCATTCAGAGCACCGCGACGGATAGAGCATTTAGATGCAAAGGTACTAGAAGTCCTGCAATATGCTGCGGATGGGAAGCTGGAACATCGCATTACCGGTATCAAATCGCCTTCTGGTGAGCAAGAAACCCTTTGTTGGGCGGTAAATAATGTGCTTGATCAAATTGAAGCATTTATGCGTGATACAAAAACGGCAATCGAGTCTGCTGCGGATGGGCACATTTATCGTATGCCAAATTCGGCAGGATTGTACGGAATGCTTTTTGTTACATCTAAGCATCTTCGTGATGCTGTTTACTCCGTTGCGGCAAATTATGATACGAAAGTCCGATGGAGTCTTTCAGAAGGATCCAGAGAACTTGGCGGAGGAGTGCAAGAGGGACTGAGACTGATTCAAGTAGAACTTAAAAAAAGTGAAGATGAGTCTGAAAATATCGTAGCGACATCTACACAAACGGCTCAACAATCTGAAAGCAGTTTACACAGTGTCATCAGTACAGGAAAGCAGCTTGTCCATTTAACTGAGTTAATCGCAAACTCTCATAATGGTATGGTATCTCTAGGCGAAGATGTACGGGGGATTTCGGAAGTGATCGGATTGATCAAAGATATCGCTTATCAGACCAATCTTCTCGCGCTCAATGCTGCGATTGAGGCAGCGCGTGCAGGTGAGCATGGGCGAGGTTTTGCGGTTGTAGCGGACGAAGTGCGAAAGCTGGCAGAACGTACTCAAAAAGCGACTCATGAGATCGAAATCAGTATCCAAACACTCCAGCAGGAAACGGGAAATATTTTGGATAACTCCGAAGAGATTTCTAAGATTGCCCAGTCGTCATCAAAAGTCATTGAAGATTTTGAACGGACTTTTATCGGCTTTGCAGAGATTGCGAAAGAATCAGCAACTATTGCGGTCGACATTCAAAACCGACTCTTTATGACGCAAGCAAAAGTGGGTCATATTGTCTTCAAGTCACGAGCCTATACCTCAGTTTTGAGTGGAAATCATGATTTTGAATTTGTCGATCATCTCCATTGTACTTTAGGTAAATGGTATGCGTCTGCCGGAAAGGAGCGTTTTGGGAAAACCAAAACCTATGCTTTGTTGGAAAAACCGCATAAACTCCTACACGATCAGGTAAAAGCAAACCTCGATTTTGTCCAAGCCGGTACAACAATGAAAGGCAATAATCCCGAAACAATCAAAGTTAATTTTGAGCATATGGAAGAAGCATCTCATGAACTCTTTATTCTTATGGATACGATGTTAGCTGAAACTAGAGATAAAAGGATATAAAATAAACAATTTCTGTGTTATAGTAAAAAGAGAAGGAAAAGAATATGCCTATCTTTAACGAGTTTTCATGCCGTCATTATCTACCTGAAGCGATGATGATCATTGATATGATGGAAGGGAAGATAGTATTTGCCAATGATTGGCTCCATCAGATGCTTGGCTATAAAGCACCTGAGCTGATAGGAGAAAAAATCACAGCTATTGATATTCATATAAATGGGACCCTTTCTTGGCAGACCTATTCTACAACACTCAAAAGAAACGGGAGAATTTCGACTCAAAGCCTCTATCGCAAACAAGACAAAAATTTGATTCCCGTTGAAATTGCTTCCCTCTATTGCAATGAGGGGGGAGAGTTTATTGTCAGTATTATCCATGACATTTCACAATATACGGAAGAAACGGAAAAAATCTCTATTTCGCTCCAAGAAAAAGAGCATCTTCTCAGAGAAATTCATCATCGTGTCAAAAATAATCTTCAAACCATCTCTAGTCTCCTTTCATTGGGGCGTAAAAAAATTACCGATCAAGCTGTTGCTGATGTGCTTCAAGAGAGCCAAAATCGGATACATGCTATTGCAACTGTTCATGAGCTTCTCTATAAATCGGATAAAGCGGGACGTGTAGATATGTCCTACTATCTCAAACAGCTCATTAATGCCCTCAGTGATTCGTTTGGACTTCTTTCTCATGAGATAGAGATTCGTTTTGAGATCGAACCGCTCTATTTTCTGATGGATACGGCAATGCCGTGCGGGCTGATCGTCAATGAACTGGTTACGAATGCTATTCAGCATGCATTTGATGAGACAATTTCAAAAAAAGTGATCCAAATTACATTGCGGAGTAATAGTCCAGAAATGGCTATTCTCACAATTTCAGACAATGGAATCGGTCTGCCTATGGTTTCTGCAGATGAGAGTAAAACCGTAGGACTAAAATTGGTCAATATTTTGACAAAACAGTTGGATGGAACTTTTCACATTAAAAGAGAACATGGAACGGTGTTTGAATTTATATTTAATGCCCCGGATATGATAAAAAGAGTTAATAATGGCTAAAAAAATATTAATCGTAGAAGATGAGGGAGTTGTTGCCCTTGATCTGCAAGATAGACTTGAACAGCAAGGGTACGAAGTTGTAGGTATTGCCGATACGGCCAAAGAAGCTATTCGTCTGAGTGCAAAAAATAGCCCGGATTTGGTTTTGATGGATATTGTGATCAAAGGGGATCGGGATGGGATCGATACGGCACGTCAAATCTATGATTTATTTAAAATTCCAGTTGTTTTTTTAACGGCGTATGCCGATGAAAAAACACTCGCCAGAGCTAAAAAGTCTCATCCGCACGGATATATAGTAAAACCGTTTAACGTTACAACATTGCGCAGTAATATCGAAATGGCATTACATCGTCATGATGTCGATCAAGCTTTGGAAAAATGCTATTCGACAACACTCTCTAGCATAGGTGATGCGGTCATCTCTTTTGATCATGAGGGGAAAATCCGTTATATGAATGCGATGGCAGAAGCTCTCACCGGATATAAATCCAAAGAAGCGCTCAAGCGTAAAATTTCTACTATCATGCTGTTATCCAATCCTAATATGGATGAGGGCAAATTAATCGATCCAATTGATTTACTCGATCATGAGCAGTTTTTATCGTTGCCAAACGGCTTTGAAATACGGACAAAATTTGATCTTTACATCCCTGTCGCAATCAATATTATTCCGATCAATAATAAAGCCGAAGCAGAAGCAGGAATTGTTATCTTTTCGGATAAACGAGAGCATTTAGTACAAGAACGTCAGGCAAAAATGGCGGAAAAACTTTTTGATAATAGTGTTGAGGGGATTGTATTAACCGATAAAGAGCTTAATATTTTGCAGGTTAACAAAACCTTTACTGAAGTGACCGGTTATGATGCCAATGAGGTCATGGGACAAAACCCTTCTTTTTTACAATCCGGTCAGCATGATCGCGATTTTTACAATGATATGTGGTCGACACTCAAGCGCAGTGGAATGTGGCAGGGACAAATCTACAATAAACGCAAAAATGGTGAAATTTATGCTGAATGGCTGAGCATCTACGGCATAAAAAACAAAAACGGCGATCTTATCAATTATATCGGTCTCTTCAGTGATCTAACCGAAAAACATATGACTCAGGAACACATACATCGGCTCGCCCATTATGATGCGCTCACCGGATTGCCGAATCGTTTATTGTTTATGGAGCGCTTACGTCAAAGTATCATATCGGCACGTCGTAAAGATATGCCGATAGCCCTCTTTTTTATCGATTTGGATGGATTTAAAAAGATCAATGATACTTTAGGTCATGATGCAGGAGATCTCCTTCTGCAAGAAGTGGCTACCCGTTTGGGTAAATATATGCGGGAAAGCGATACGGTATCCAGACTGGGAGGGGATGAATTCACCGTTATTATCGAAGGTTACAATCAAATCAGCGATCTCATTACCGTGGTCAAAAAAATCCTAAAAGAGCTATCATCCCCAGTACAAATCGGAGAACGAAAAGTCTATGTAACTGCCAGTATCGGGATTAGTACGTATCCAACAGATGGAGATAATATTCAAGATTTGGTTAAAAATGCTGATACCGCGATGTATGCGGCAAAGGATAAAGGTAAAAATCGATACGAATTTTATGATTATGAAATGAATCGTAAAAATTTGGAGCGGTTAACATTAGAGTCATGCATCCATCGAGCGTATGAACAGCAACAATTTATGATTCATTATCAGCCTAAAATTGACATGAGAGATGGTAGTGTGTGCGGAGCTGAAGCACTGATACGGTGGAATCACTCTCAAGAGGTAGGGTATGTTCCCCCAGAACATTTTATCCCGTTGGCTGAAGAGACGGGGATGATCATCCCTATAGGCGAATGGCTAATCCGAAAAGTATGTGAAGATATGAATAGTTGGCGTGATCAAGGGCAACCGTTATTCCCGATGTCAATCAATTTGTCCGCAATACAATTTCGAGATAAAAATTTGATAAAAATCATAGATACCATTCTCCGACAGACAAACATTGATCCGAAATACATCGATATGGAACTGACCGAAGGGATGCTAATGGACGATGTCCAAACGTCTATTGCTATGATGAATCAATTGAAAGCGTTGGGGCTCTCACTCTCTATTGATGATTTTGGCACAGGGTATTCATCCCTTAAATATCTTAAACAGTTTCCGATCGATACGCTGAAAATTGATAAATCGTTTATTGATGGAGTTCCTAATGACTCTAGTGATTGTGCAATTGTAAAAACCGTCATCGAGTTAGCTCATAATTTAAATATGAGTCTTGTAGCGGAAGGGATTGAAAAGCCAGAGCAAGCTGATTTCTTAGTTGCAAATGGATGCGCAGTTGCTCAAGGCTTTTTATACTCTAAAGCAGTTGATGCAGAAAGATTTTTAATCTATTTAGAGGATGCTCCATATCAATGAATCTTAAATGGATCACCCTCTCCCTCGTGTTCCATAATAATAAGCCTCTTCATCATTATTAGACGGTTCAGGGATTTTGAGCTCACACGGTGCTGGAACTTCTACATTTGTAAATCCGGCAATGAGATCAAATTTCTCTTCCCCCAAACTCATGAGTTGACTCTCTAAAATACGTAGTTTATGTTTGAGCTTGTCCGAGAGGGTAATGATCTCTTCATAATAGCGTAGAGAGAGCTCGATTTCGTATTCGCTTGCTTTGCTCTTTGATCCTAATAAACCACTAATAAGGGTTTTCTTTTTTTGTCCATAATAGATAGGGTATATCTTCATGTATTTATCATGCAATGTTAGTAGTAATTCTTCGATCTCTTCGAGAACCATTCGAGAAGTTCCTAGACTAAAGAGCATCGCTTCATCGTAAAACCATTTTCCAAACTGGGAATCGGTTGGGCTGAGAGCAATGGCATCAGGAGATGTCTCAATACCCGAAACGAGAAGTTTAATCGCATTGACCCAGCGAATATGAGTTGTCCGCGCTTGATGGAGATTGTGGATCGATTTTTCTTTATTCGTCATAAACCATCCCTTTTTCATGGAAGTGTAACGGCTTGGAATAATTTTCGATCATGTTGATCGCTTATTTTTTAATCAAATGAATGAAAAAGGTGTTTATGAGACCCCTGCAAAACCTATTCCTACAAATTTGTCTTCAAAATGCCATTTTGTCGCTATGTTAAGTCAATTGTCGCAAAAAACCATAGAACACCCCTTGCATCAACCTAAGTGAAGTTCAAAAATAAGGGGATAACATGGCTGGAGCAGCTAGCTTGCGACAAATCGCGTTCTACGGAAAAGGTGGGATCGGTAAATCTACTACATCTCAAAATACATTGGCAGCAATGTCACACTATTTCGATAAAAATATTATGATCGTTGGATGTGATCCAAAAGCGGATTCAACTCGTTTGATTCTTCACGAGAAAGCACAAGATACTATTCTTTCTCTTGCAGCAGAATACGGCACTATCGAAGATGTTGAGATGGAACAAGCTCGTCTTTGGGGTAAAGGCTTATTTGATAAAGAAACTCCGGGTGGTTGGATCAACTGCACAGAGTCAGGCG
This sequence comes from Sulfuricurvum sp. RIFCSPLOWO2_12_FULL_43_24, assembly GCF_001829605.1. NCBI lineage: Bacteria > Pseudomonadati > Campylobacterota > Epsilonproteobacteria > Campylobacterales > Sulfurimonadaceae > Sulfuricurvum > Sulfuricurvum sp. RIFCSPLOWO2_12_FULL_43_24. The sequence continues at coordinate 13,592 of NZ_MIBT01000068.1, forward strand.
GACCAGAGCCAGGAGTAGGTTGTGCAGGTCGCGGTGTTATTACAGCGATTAACTTCCTCGAAGAAGAGGGTGCTTACGATGAAGAGGGACTTGATTTCGTTTCTTATGACGTTCTTGGTGACGTTGTTTGCGGCGGATTTGCAATGCCGATTCGTGAAGGTAAAGCACAAGAAATTTACATCGTAATGTCAGGCGAAATGATGGCGATGTACGCGGCGAACAACATCTCTAAAGGGATTTTGAAATACGCAAACACTGGTGGAGTTCGTCTTGCCGGTCTTGTTTGTAACGCTCGTATGACAGATAAAGAGTACGATTTGGCACTTGAGCTTGCTCAACGCCTTGGAACACAATTGATCCACTTCGTACCACGTAACAATATCGTTCAGCATGCTGAACTTCGTCGTATGACGGTTGTTGAATACAGCCCATATTCTGACCAAGCTCGCGAATACAAAGAGCTTGCTCGTAAAATCGTTTACAACGATATGAAAATCATCCCTACTCCAATCAGTATGGATGAGCTTGAAGACTTGCTCCTTGCATTCGGTCTCGAAGACGAAGTTGATGAGTCACAAGTTGGTAAAGCTGCGCACGAAGCGTAATGCATTAGGTTCCTCTTTTGAGGAATCTTCTATGGCTGTCATGTAAATGACAAATAACATCTTGTTAATAATGAAAAGAAAACAACAGAAAAAGGAGATTAGATGTTTGTATTAGGTTTTCACTTCCCAGCTTCAATGGGGAATATCATTCCAGACGAATTAGTGGTAGAAAAATTGGCTGACGTAGATGTCAGTGACGTTAAAGAGATCAAACTTTTGATGGGTACTAAAGATAAAGATAAAGAGTGGTTGAGCTACACAAACAAAGATACATTTTTGTTTAAAGCTATGGTTCACTACTTCAAAGAAGAGAACCCTGATAAAGCACAAAAATACATGATCTACATGAACCGTTACCAAATGTCTGCTATCTCTAAACGTTTAGATGTAGCTGATGATGAGACAATGAAATTGTGTCATAACTTAGATTCGATGGAACAATTCCGTATCGAAGTCGCGTAAGGAAGGGGTGTATTATGGGTCCAGAAACACTAGAAGCTAAACAAAAAGCGGCCATTGAAGAGATCTTAAAAGCGTATCCTGAGAAAGCGGCGAAAAACCGTGAAAAACATCTCGGTGTCGGATCTCCAAATGATGAAAATCAAAAAACCTGCGGTGATGTCCGCTCAAATAAAAAAACCGTTCCGGGTGTTATGAGTCAACGTGGTTGTGCTTATGCAGGATCTAAAGGGGTTGTATGGGGTCCTGTCAAAGACATGATTCACATCTCTCACGGTCCTATCGGATGCGGTCAATACAGCCGTGCAGGTCGTCGTAACTATTACATCGGTGTAACCGGTGTCGATACATTCGTTACAATGAACTTCTGTTCGGATTTCCAAGAAAACAACATCGTTTTCGGTGGAGATAAAAAATTGGGTAAATGTATCGATGAAATCGAAGAACTTTTCCCACTTAATAACGGTATCACTGTACAATCAGAGTGTCCGATCGGTTTGATCGGGGATGATATCGGTGCGGTTGCAAAAACCAAAGCTAATGAGCTTAACAAAACAATCGTACCGGTTAACTGTGAAGGTTTCCGTGGGGTATCTCAATCATTGGGTCACCACATCGCAAATGACACGGTTCGCGACTATATCTTTGATGCAGAAGTTAATGTAAGAACGGATGATGTTGAAGTAACTGAATATGACGTTGCGATCATCGGTGACTATAACATCGGTGGTGATGCATGGTCAAGCCGTATCCTTTTGGAAGAGATGGGCCTTCGTGTTGTTGCACAATGGTCAGGAGATGCGACTCTTAAAGAGATGGCATTGACTCCTAAAGTGAAATTGAACTTGCTTCACTGCTACCGTTCAATGAACTACATCAGCCGTCACATGGAAAAAGAGTTCGGGATTCCTTGGATCGAGTATAACTTCTTCGGACCAAGTCAAACGATCAAATCTCTTCGCAAAATCGCTGCTTTCTTCGATGAAAGTATCCAAGCTAAATGTGAAGAAGTTATCGCTAAATATCAACCGATGATCGATGCGGTTATCGCAAAATACAAACCTCGTTTAGAGGGTAAAACGGTTATGTTGTTCGTCGGCGGTCTTCGTCCTCGTCACGTTATCGGTGCTTACGAAGATTTAGGTATGGAAGTAATCGGAACCGGTTATGAGTTCGCTCATGATGATGACTACAAACGTACCAAAGAAGAGATTTTCCGCTCGACTGTTATCTACGATGACGTCAACGAGTATGAGCTTGAAGCATTCGTTAAAAAACTTCAACCTGACCTTGTAGCTTCAGGGATCAAAGAGAAGTATGTATTCCAAAAAATGGGTCTCCCATATCGCCAAATGCACTCATGGGATTACAGCGGACCTTACCACGGGTACGACGGATTCGCGATTTTCGCACAAGATATGGATTTAGCAATTAATTCACCAGTATGGGCGCACTCAAAAGCACCATGGGAAAAGGAAGGTTGAGACGATGCAAGAAATAGAAAAAATCGTAAACGGGAAAGACCTGTTTAAACGCCCTGAGTACCAAGAAGTACTCGCAAACAAAAAACAATTCGAATCGTCTATGCTTGCAGTTAATCCTGCAAAAGTAGAAGAGATCGCTGAGTGGACAAAAACATGGGATTACCGTGAGAAAAACCTTGCTCGTGAAGCGATCACCGTTAACCCTGCAAAAGCATGTCAGCCTCTTGGGGCTGTTATGGTTGCACTCGGGTTTGAGGGTACTATGCCTTACGTTCACGGTTCTCATGGATGTGTTGCGTATTTCCGTTCATACTTTACCAAACACTTCAAAGAGCCGACTCCTTGTGTTTCGGATTCTATGACTGAAGATGCTGCGGTATTCGGTGGATTGGTGAACATGAAAGAGGGTCTTAAAAACTGTGCTGCAGTGTATAAACCTAAAATGATCGCGGTTTCTACCACATGTATGGCAGAGGTTATCGGGGACGACTTGATGGCATTTATCCTTGCGGCAAAAGAAGAAGACGGCGGAGAATATCTTCCGGCTGAATATCCGATCCCTTTTGCACACACACCTTCATTCGTAGGTAGCCATATCACTGGATATGACAACATGATGCACGGTATCATGTCTCAGCTCACTGAAGGAAACAAAGGCGAAACGAAACAACGTATCAACATCATTCCTGGTTTTGAAACGTACATCGGAAGCCTTCGTTCGGTTAAAAGCATTGTAGAAGCATTCGGAACAGACTATATCATGTTGGGTGACCACTCTGATCAATGGGATATGCCGGCTGGTAACTACGAAATGTTCCAAGGCGGAACAAAAATTGAAGACGCAAAAGATTGTATCAACTCAAGTGCAACCATCTCTCTTCAAAAATACGCAACGTCTAAAACCATGAAAATGGTCGAAAAACGTTGGAAACATGCTGGTGGATGTTCTAACCCAATCGGTCTTAAAGGTACCGATGAGTTCGTTATGAAACTCGCAGAGTTGACTGGAACTGAAGTTCCACAAAAACTCAAAACTGAGCGCGGCCGTCTTGTCGATGCTATGCAAGACAGCTATCCGTACATGCACGGTAAAAAATTCGCTATCTGGGGTGATCCTGACTTCCTAATCGGTGCAGTATCATTCCTCCTTGAGATGGGTGCAGAACCTACTCATGTTCTTTGCCACAATGCACCAAACGGCTGGGAAGCTGAGATGAGAGCAATGCTCGATACTTCTCCGGCTAAAGACAGCCTCCATGTATGGGCAGGTAAAGACTTGTGGGCAATGCGTTCACTCTTGTTCACTGAGCCGGTTGATTTCATGATCGGTAACAGCTATGGTAAAGAGTTGATGCGTGATACAGGAACTCCGTTGATTTACATCGGATTCCCGATCTTTGACCGTCATCACCTTCACCGTTACTCTATCAGCGGATACGATGGAGCCTTGAACCTTCTTACTTGGATCACGAACAAAGTTCTTGATCAATTGGATGAAGATACCAAAAACATCGCAACCACTGACTATTTCTTCGACCTCGTCCGCTAAGGACACCGCCTCCATCCGGGGGCAAACTTCATTGTTTCTCGTCATTTTTCCCCTTTCGGGGAATTTTTTTGGTTGAGTTTTTTACGAAAGATTCAGTCAAATAAACAGGATGATTTATGGCAGGCGTACACGATAAAATCAAAGCGGAATTGATGGTTGAAATTTATGCGAATATAGATCGTATTTACGATTCGATCGAGCAGCATTTTGATTTGGATGATAGCCGTCGAAGTAATGTCATCAAAAGTCTCAATACCCTCAAAGACGAACTCTATTTCGTCGTTCAGACAACTTCTTTATCTTAAATTTATTTATATAATATTCAATAAACTAATATAATCAGTATGTTTTTTGTCTAAAAAGTCCTATAATGTATTCTCGCTAAGGATGGAAGGAGTTTTGTGTGGCTCTGATGAATAATATGACAATCATAAAACGGATACTATTATGGTTGGGTGCAATGTCATTGGTATGGTTTCTTATCCTTGCCTTTATTGTGTTGCAAGTGAGAGAAACTGTTCGGCAAGAGGGTTTGAATCATCTGCAAAAAATTTTAAATCATAAAAGTGATGCTCTTGGTGCGTATGTAGTACAAAGATATGATGCCCTTGATAACCTAAATCAATTTTTCTCCTTTACATCACACTATCATCCTATCTTCGATAAAAAAATGTGGATGACTGATCAACTCTTTTCAAAGAATCTACAACAAAACTTAGCTGATATCAAAGAGAAAAGCGGTTTTTACGATATTTTTTTGATCACATTGAGCGGAGATATCATTTACACCTTTGAACGTGAAAAGGATCTGCATACCAACCTACTCAACGGTCCCTATAAAAATACACTGTTGGCGCATATTTTTCAGGATGCTTTGAAGCAGAAGAAACCTTATATTTCCAATTTTGATTATTACGAACCCAGTCACGAAGATGCCGCTTTTATTGCTAAACCTATTATAGTAGAGGGGAAAATTCTTGGTGTATTGGCGGCTCAAATTGACAATAAAGTAATCAATTCGGTCATTAATGATTATAGTGAATTGGGAAAAACAGGTAGGGTTGTTACCTCGGGTTTTTGTAATAGCAGGTCGATCAATGCGAAAACATCACGACATTGTGATATAAAAGAATGTGCTACCTGTAATTCATTTCAACTTGAAGCAATTAACAATGCCCTCAAAGGGAAATACGGCCAGCAATACACATCCGATAAATCCGGGCATGAGTTAGCGGTTGCCTGGGGATATCAAAAAGATTTGCGCTGGGGAATAGCGGTGCATATGGAAGAGAACGAATTATTGGAGTCCTGGTATCAATCAACAACCTCGCTAATAATTTTATTTTTTAGCGGTATTTTAGTGATCGGTTTTATGGTCATTATGGCATTTCGCTCTTTTTCCAGACCGATACATAAACTAACGCATTATGCGTATTTGGTTTCAAGCGGACATTATAACATTCAGATTGACGCCAAAGGATACGATCATGAATGGCAGGTATTGATACATGCATTCAAAAATATGGTTATCGAAATCAATCGGGAGATGGCTAAGCTTAATGAACAAAATATCCTTTTAAAGAATCAAAAAAATGAGATCGAAGAACTCAATCAGAATTTGGAATTCCGTATCAAGAAGAAATCCGAAAAACTTCAAGAATATATCAATATCATAGATCATTATGTGATCACATCCCAAACCGATAAAAATGGTATTATCCTCTATGTTTCGGATGCATTTTGTAAAATCAGTGGCTATAGCAGAGATGAATTAATCGGGCATAATCACCGTATCATACGCCATCCTGATATGCCGGATTCATTGTTTGAAGATCTCTGGACAACGATAACATCCGGAAAAACATGGCATGGTGAGATCAAAAATTTAAAGGCGGACGGCGGCTATTATTGGGTCGAAACAACAATCACGCCCAATATCGTGGACGGAGAAATAACCGGATATACGGCAGTTCGATACGATATCTCGGATAAAAAAATCATTGAAGAGCTGGCAATTACCGATCCGATGACCGGACTCTACAATCGCCGTTTTTACATTAAGACGATCAACGAAGAGATGAACCGCATCAAACGTCACGATTCATCACTCGCATTAATGATGATTGATGTTGATAATTTCAAGCTCTATAACGACACCTACGGTCATCAGGCAGGGGATGATGTTTTAACGCGAGTCTCCGATATCCTGAAATTTTACACTTCTCGCAGCGGTGAGTATGCGTTTCGCTTAGGAGGAGAGGAGTTTGGAATCATCGTTAGCGGCATGGATAGGGATGAATATATTGAACTTGCCAATCGTATTCGCAGTGCGATAGAGGTGTTGGCAATAGTACATGAGAAGAACAACGCTTCTCCTTATGTTACCATTTCAATCGGAATTGCCCTTTATCGTACGGGTTCACACGCCACGTGCGAAGATCTATACAGAGAAGCGGATATGCAGCTTTATCGGGCCAAAGAGCACGGTCGAAATCAAGTTGTCATCGGTGAGAAAAGTTAAATACCCTCTTCACTCTCAAACTCCATAAATGCTTCAGTAAGATCGGATGGCTTGATCGTTTCTTTTTCTAACTCTTTGAGCGCTTCAGCTTCCTCTACTTTGGCATGTTCTTCTTCGACATACTCAATAAAAGTTTCAATATCCTGATCCGGTTGATAAAACGGTGCGTAACCCAGCGCAATATCGACAAATTCGATCCCGCATCCGAAATCGATTAACTGTTGTTTTAAATCCATATAATTTCCTATAATTTATTGGGCGATATTATAAAGAAATATGCTTGATCTATCGAATGCTAATTGGCTTTTGGAAGTGATTTCGGTAGAATGGACGAATATATAGGTAGAAGGTTATGAATGCAAATACGAGTTTACTATGAAGATACCGACGTCGGCGGAGTTGTCTATCACTCCAATTATCTTAATTTTTGCGAACGGGCCCGAAGTCAGCTCTTTTTTGATGCGGGGCGTTCTCCGATATTGGAGGGGGGGCATTTTGTGGCGAAGCACATCGAAGCCGATTATCTCAAAAGTGCTAAGTTTGGAGAAATTTTAGAGGTAAAAACAACCCTCATACAGATAAAAAATGCTTCGTTTAGCTTATTGCAGCAGATTTTTCGTGAAGATGAAAAAATATTTGAAATGAAAATCGATTTGGTTTATATCAATTTCGCAGGGAATATGACGAAAATCCCTGCAGCGGAAAAAGCGTTTTTATCCGCTTTAGAGTAGGGGCTTGAGTTTGGGAGCCGCTTTTTCGATTGCTGCACCGATTTCATGATTTTCACGCATCATAGCAATATCCAGCGGAGTCATCCCCTCTTTGCTCATGGCATTTGCAGATGCACCTTTTTCAATCAGATACACAGCAATAGGCGTATGACCTTTCCATGCCGCGAGATGCAATGCTGTGGCACCTCCTGCATCTTGAGCATTAACATCGGCCCCTTTTTCGATCAGATACTTGACCGCCTCAGTATTCCCGACCCACACGGCATACATCAAAATGGTTTTATTATTATCCTCGCGCGCTGTGTTGGCATCGCTAAGGGTTTGGATACGTGAGTGAAATGTTTGGGTGTCGTTACGATCAAGCAGCCCAACCAGTTCTAGTATATCGGCTCCCTGAAGTGATAAAGCCATAAAAATGGAGAGAAAAAATGGATATTTCATTCTTATTTCTTGAACTGCTCGATGAACTCTTCGATATCGTCAAACAACGCTTGAAGATCCTCTTCATGCTCCACTTCATCGGCTAAAATTTGAGAGACCAAATCGTAGGTAATAATATCTTTTTCACGTGTAATGTCGAGGATGTTTGAGTAAACACCGATGGCACATTGCTCCCCTTTGATCGCTTGTTCCAGTACTTTACGTACATCAGATTCCGTGGGTGCATCGTAACCGCAATTGGTATTGGTTAACCACTCAGCAGGGTGCAGAGCAGGAGTTCCCCCGAGTTGAATAATACGATCGCATAGCATTGTGGCATGACGAAGTTCATCGGCGGCGTGCTGAGTGAGTTCGACGATAGCGGCGTCTTTCATCAACCCTTTCACCACTTTGGATTCGATAAAATATTGGTAGTATGCGAGCCATTCATCACAATATGCTTTATTCAGAAGTTCATACACGGTTTGTGCTTCAATCCCGCGCAGAAGTGAAATCCCTCTTTTCCCCATTAAATACCCCTTATTGATAGATAATCCAACTCTATCACTGCTTCTCTTAAAGGAAAATTATTCTCCGCTGTAACGGTTAAGTTCATCAGAGAGCAAAAGAGTTATGCCATTTACTTTTGACATAGTAATAACCCCTTCAGATTTCAGTTTTTTAAGCATTCGAGAGAGCGTTTCGGGGGTGATTCCGATCAAGCGAGCTATTTCAATCCCTTTGAGACGTTGAAAAATATTCGGGTCATCACGGACTAAACGTGCTACTTTTGCCAATGCATTCGGAGCGCTGTGCCGCTGCAGTGAGCTCTCTAATGCTCCGATTTTTTGTGTCAAAGATGAGATGAGTGCGATGCTCAAAGAGGGGTCGTTTTGGATCAGTTGCAAAAACGGGTCACGCGAAATTTTAAGAACAGTGGAGTTTTGAGTAGATTCACACGATGCCGGGTAGGGGATTTGTTTGAGAGTGGCAACTTCAGCGATCAGTGAGGGGGCGCGGAAACGGTGGATGAGCATCGTCTCATGGCTGGCGGATACTTTAAAAACATTAACTTCACCCTGGAGAAGAAAATGAAAATAATTGCTTTCATCTCCCTCATAAAAGACAATTTCACCTGCTGAGTAATGACGAAGAATACCGATTTGCTCGATTTTTTTCTGCTGATCAGGGGTTAAATGATTAAATAATCCAACGTTGTCGGAAAAAATCGTTTTATCGGGCGCTAAGGGGTTCAAAACCAAACTCTTTCGCACGCAGTAATTCGACAGGATAAATCACCTGAGCATTAATAAGACGCATAGTGTACTCCCTATGGGTGTGGGTGAGATCTGAAATCAAATAGTCGATACCGACACTGGTGGAGTATTGGATCCAATCGACGGTGATATCATTATTCATCAGGGCATTAGCCTCGTAAATTGTTGAGGGGAATTCGATCAAAGAGTTAGCAAGGATCATATTTTTACGGTCATTGTATTGGGTTAGAGTGAGGAGTGTGGGATCGATATTGATCTGCGTTGAGAGGATGTTTTTCTCTTTGACTCCGGTAAATGTCATATGTGCGGTTAGAAGAGCGCTTTTGACTACCGGAATATGGAGAATAATGCTCGCTTTATTAAATTTCGATGGCTTTGAGAGATGAGAGATAATGTTGTCTCCCCTCAAATCTACCGGATAGCTCGAAACCCTCTTCTTTTCACTTTTATGGGCAAAAAATACCTCTTCTGTAGTAGCTTTTAGCTGGGTTCCGACCGATGAACTGTCATAAAAAATGGCGATTGAATCACCCATATACGGGAGCAGCGCTTCGATTTGGGCAACATAATCGATCCCTCCGAACGTAAAATTCTCAGGTGCATCGGGGAGGTCGCGTTTGTGGACGGTGGGGATAAAGACGGGGAGATTGGTATTGAGAGTAATCATCTCTTTGGCTCCCATTGCGGTGAGAGGGGCGAGTATCGCATCCATCCCATCATGACGTACTTCTTCCAAGACGCGAGAGAGTGAGGCGGCAGATTCATCCGGCATATCGTAGCGTTTAAGTTCAAAATGATCACTGCGTCGGCTTAAAAGGGTGGCAAGTGAGACATTATAAAGGGTCTGAGAGTATTTTCCAATAACTTTGGGTGAAGAGATAACGGCAATTTTAATGGTTGAATCTACTGGGGTAACATTACGTGAAAGGGGCGATGTGTCAGAGGATTTTCGAATCGTCATATTTTGGGCATAAGTCAAGAAAAAAAGGATCGATGCAATAAAAAAGATACGGATGAAAATCATAATAACTGAGCCTTGATGGTTTGTAAATCACGCATGGTCTCTTTTTTGAGTGATGGATTCCGAACGAGATAGAGGGGATGGTACATCGGTATCAACAGCGCATCTCCAAAAGGGATCACTTCTCCGCGAACGCGCTCAAAATCTCCATTGTCACCGGTCAGGATTTGGTACGCATCGGGTCCGAGTGTGACGAGTATGCGAGGTTTTATGAGTGAGATTTGTTTGGACAAAAAGGGAGTACAGCTGTTGCATTCACTGGATGATGGATTTTGAAAACCAAAGGGTTTGCATTTAACAGCATGGGTCAAATAAACCTCTTCAATGGTGAGATTGATCACTTTTTCGATCATATCACGCAGCATCACCCCTGATCTTCCGATGTAATATCCTGCGGCTTCATCTTCTGCGGCAGAGACATAGGCATCGATAAACATCAACGGTGCTTTGGGATCACCGCAGCCGATCATGCTTTGGCGACGTGATTTACTCAGATCGCACAGATAACATTGTGCAATGCTTTGAGCCAAGGTGCTTATCGAATCGGGCAAGGTACTCGAAGTGGTTTGAATATTGGGTGTAATCGGATCGACATAGGTGTAGCCCAGTGATTTTAAACGGTAAAGATTTTCGAGCAGTGCGAGATTTTGAAAAGAGTCCACGGGTTTCACTTCTATGAATTTGAGAGAGTATAAAGAAGATGGGGTTAAAAGGAGATAAATAGAATGAATAAACTTAAGGTGATGAGATGATTTCTTCGGGTTTACCGGTATAGTATCCTTGGGAATAATCAATCCCAAGCTCTTTGACTACGGTATAAATCGCTTCAGAACTTACAAATTCAGCAATGGTTTTGGCCCCGATTTTGTGGGCAAAATTAACGATAGTTTCGACAACAATATGGTGCCTCGGATTATCCGTAATCCCTTGGATAAGAGAACCGTCGATTTTGATGTAATCAACATTAAGCTTGAGAATATTTTCAAAGTTGGAGTATCCGGTCCCAAAATCATCAATCGCTATTTTTGCCCCTAATGCTTTTACGGTGGTAATAAATTCGACTACTTCTTCATAGTTTTCGATCCCTTCGGATTCGAGAATTTCAAAAACGATTCGTGATGCCGTTTTGGTTTTTGTAATCGTATGGATAATTTCGTTGACGATGTGAGGATTTCGAATATCGCTATCGGAGAGATTAATGGAAAACTCTTCATTTCGGTTTGCAAAAAGAGCACAGGCTTGATTGACAACTTCTATGGTAATTTGAGGATAGAGTTTCGTTTTTTTGGCAATAGACAAAAATCTTGCAGGAAATATCATATTGTTATCCGTGTCCGCCATACGGACCAATGTTTCGTATTTATTAATCTCTCCGGTGATGAGATTTACGATCGGTTGATAATGGCAAATGATCCGTTTTTGCGCCAGAGCAATACGGATCATGGCGCTCATTCTCATATTGGAACGATAGGTCTCTTCAATATTTTCATGTTCGGCATAAAGTGCAATGGATGTTTTCTCTTTTTTCGCTCCGTTTAAAGCAATATCGGCACGTGTCAACAGTTTGCTGTGACCGATCGCAGCACCGACGGTCATCCGGATGTTAATCGTTTCATTTCGGACTAAAAAGATCTTTTCATCCAATAACGACATTAACGCCTTAATCCGATTCCGTAGATCATGCCACGTAAAGTTTTCATACAACAAAATGGCGAATTCATCACCGCTGATGCGGTACGGGAAGAAATTCATTTTACTAAACCAGTGTCCAACCTGATTCAAAATATTGTCGCCCGTTTCGATCCCGTAAAAATCATTGATCTCTTTAAAGTCGTCGATATTAAATATGACACAAACCGACGGGTTTCTTTGACCCATATCGGCAACGATTTTTTGGCGATTCGGCAATCCGGTCAACTGATCGTAGTAGGCCAGTTTCAGTGATTGTTCTTGGCTCTCTCGTAATGCGGATAAATCGGTAAAAATGGCGAGATAATTTTGGATTTTTTTATTTTCATCCATGATGGCGCTTATACTCACCCATGCCGGAAAAATATCTCCATTTTTACGCCTGTTCCAAATTTCACTGCTCCAATGCTTTTCTCGCAATAAGGTATTCCACATTTGATCGTAAAAAGAGCTATCGTGTTTGGGAGAGGAGAGAAAATGGGTATTTTTCCCGATCACTTCTTTTTCGTCATACCCAAATGTGTTGACAAAAGCGTTATTTACTTTGATAATATTGTTGTATCGATCGGTGACAATCATACTGTCTGAGGCATTTTTCATGGCCATTGCAAGGATCTCAAATTCTCGCTTATTCTCATGTGCATGGATGTCATTCAATCTTTTATGCGATTTAGAAATGGACATTATATTCACACACAGCCTTTTAAGAATTCAAAAAATGATGAAAAGCATATTGTCTTACTAAATAATTTTAATTTTAAAATGTATTTATTTGATCAATAATTGTTCTATTTTTGGATAAATTTATTGCTTATATTATCTCGATAAGATTTAAAATTAAGTAATAGCAAAGGTTATATGGAAAAAAAATTTAAAAATCATGCTAAAATCCGACCGATACGTTCAATTATTTTCCAAAGGCTGAGTGTGGGTAGCAATCTACTTTATTCGATAGAATCTTTTCCTCCATTACCCGAATCAATTAACAAACTCAATGAACTTTGTATGGCAGATGAGATAGATTTAAAAGCGGTCATTCGTGTTATAGAGTCCGATCCGATGCTCTATACGGATATTTTACGCTTTTCCAATGTACCCTATCATGGATTTCGTTATCCGATTACGTCAATCTCTCAGGCAATTGCACTTTTTGGTATTGCGGCGGTTCGTGGAATGGCACTTACAGCGGCGTTAAGAGCCCATCCTTTTACCGATGTAGCCCCGTATGGGATTGATGTACACCAATGGTTTCGAGTGATGGAACAACAACAACGATTTTTGGATATTTGGCTTGGTAAAAAACACCGTGCCATTCTCCAGTCCTTGGGCGGATTAACCTTTATTCTCGAAATAGGGCGCTTGGTTACCTCTTATGTGCTTATGTTTACTCATCAATCGTACAGCTTTAGTGAAAATGAACCGGAAAAACTGAGTATTGAAGAAAAAAATATTTTGGGACGTTCCAGTGATGAGTTGGCGGCTCAATTGTTTGAATTTTGGAATTTTGAGAAGATATTTGTCAACTCATTGTGCTATTCACTTAGTCCTGATGATGGGCTTGAACCAAAAACGTGTGCGGCTTTGAAGTGTGCCCGAACGCTCTTCACGCTCAAAGGGATTACCCCGTTCGAAGAGGTTGAAGCGGTTTTAGTCAAATACGATTTTTCTGTGAGTGATGCGAGAATAGCGTATGAAATTTTATTGGCTGTTGAAGAATAAAGCGAAAGTGAGAGGTTAAAGCCCCCTAACTCAGGGCTTTAAGAAGAGTTACGAACAGTGCCCGCCGCCGCAGCAAGTGGAAGCTTCTTGAACTTCGACTTCTACCGGTGTTGATTCCCAAACGCCGTGTTTAGTACAGTAACCGTGCGCTACCAGAGTCAATTTTTTACCCATTGGAACGATGTTGAAGGTTACTTCCGCATGATTTTTTTCATTTCCGAGTGTTCCCGGGACAAAATCAGCACGTGCAAGCAATGTTTCTCCATTGTAAAGCGCGATGTTGGCGATAAAGTGATCGAAATCATCCGGGTGAGAATATTCGTTCCCCATTTTTACCGTAACGGCAAATTTTTCCCCTTTTTTAGCATTCTCGGCACAGTGGATAAACGGAGAATGACGATCGATATAATCTTTTTTCGCTTCACGATCTACAGTGCTGATATCTACGTAACGATTGATGGTTGGCATCTTTGTTCCTTGTTGAATTTAATATGAGGGGGGTATTGTACTCACCCAAACTTTTAACTTCTTCTAAATAGGATACTTTATCTCTGAATTAATTTTTTCCAAAGCAACAGCCATTTTTAACCATCAAAGGGGTAAAATCGGGCTTTAAAAATGATTGATGGATAAGTGATATGTTAAAACCTCTTTTGATTGAAATCGGTGTTGAAGAACTCCCGGCGGTCCCCTTGCTCAAAGAACTGAGTGAGATCGAGAAAAAATGGTTAGCCGTACTGGAGAAAAATGCTCTCGCGGGAGAGTTTGAGTTTTATTATACGCCGCGCCGTTTGGTTTTGTGGCACCGTGAATTTAAAACACATCAAGATGACCGTGTCGAAGAGTTTTACGGAGCGCCTGTTGAAATGGCAATCAAAGACGGAGCTCCGACTCCGGCGGCTTTGGGATTTGCGAAAAAATGCGGGGTAGAGTTCGATCAACTTATGCGTGCTGAAAAAGGGGGTAAAGAGGTCCTTTATTTCAGTCGAAGCGTTGCTGGACGCTCCAGCAGTGAAATTCTCGGAGAGATGATTGAACAATGGATTAAAAGTCTCAACTTCGGTAAATCGATGCGTTGGGGCAGTAACCACGAGAGTTTTATCCGTCCTATCCGCTGGATTAATGCCACTTTGGGTGAAGATCTTGTAGAGGTAGAGCTATTTGGTGTACGATCATCTTTGGAAACGTATGTCCATCGTATCAGTCATTTCGAAGCGAAAGCGGTAAACTCAATCCATCACTATTTTGATTTGCTCAAAGAGGGATCGGTGAATCTTTATCCGCAAAGCCGCCGCGAATCGATCTTGGCAAATTTTGCTGCGCTCGAATCTGAGCACGGTATCACCATTGAAGTTGATGTCGATCTTTTGGATGAAGTTGTTGCGATCACCGAGCATCCTACTCCATTACTCGGAAGCTTTGATGAGAGTTTCCTCGAATTGCCTCCCGAAGTTATCATCACCTCGATGAAAGAACATCAGCGTTATTTTCCGGTCTTTAAAGAGGGCAAACTTATCAACGCATTTGTCGTCGTATCGAATGCGCTGACCGATGATTTTACCCACGTAATCGAAGGAAATCAGCGCGTTCTCCGCCCACGCCTCTCTGATGCCCTCTTTTTCTACCGCAACGACCTCAAAAAAGGGCTTAGCACCGCAGGGTTGGAAAAAGTCGTATTTATGAACGGTTTAGGGACATTGGCAGAGAAAATCACTCGTGAAAAAGTGGTCGCATCGACTATTGCAAATTTAATATATGATAATATTAATCCTGACCACTTAGAGCGTGCAATGGAGTTGGCAAAAGCCGATTTGATGTCCGAAATGGTCTATGAATTTACTGAACTTCAGGGACTTATGGGGTATTACTACGCCCTTGCCCTCGGTGAGGATGCTGAAGTCGCAACAGCGATTAAAGAGCAATATCTCCCAAGCGGTGAAGAGAGTGCACTGCCGAGCACGATGCTCAGCGCGATTGTCGCAATGTCGATGAAAGTCGATACCCTCATCGGTATGTTCAGTATTGGTGAGATTCCGACCGGTTCACGCGATCCGTTCGCTCTTCGCCGTGCGGTGAACGGGATTATCAAAATCGCCGTAGCACACCAAATCCCTCTCAATTTCTCTACATTGATCGATCAGCTTGCATCGATCTATCCGCAAGGCAAAGAGTACAAAAAGAACGTTGAGACCTTTGTAATCGAACGACTTGCGGGAGCGTATATCGGGGTTAATCCATCAATCATCCAATCCGTTGTTGCCAAAGATGCTCATGTCGAACTTGATCTCCTGGAGATCGACCGTAAGATTCGAGCCGTTGCTTCCATCGCATCTTCAGACACATTTATTGAAGCGTTCTCCACGTTTAAACGGGTCAGTAACATCCTCAAAGACGAAGCAATGGATAAAGGTTTCAGCGTTAACGAATCGTTGTTTGAAAACGATGCGGAACGCAATCTCTTCACGTTGGCTAAAGCCGTTATAGAATCAGAGTATGAAACCCTCGAAGAGCGTTTGGATGCGTTGTTCGCTCTCAAAGCGCCGCTCGATACCTTCTTCGACAACGTTATGGTCAATGCCGAAGATTTAAACGTCCGTGCCAATCGAAAAGCCCTTGTCGGAATGATTTACGCTGAGCTTTACGCAATTGCCGACATCAAAAATATCACCTTATAAAGAGATCTCTTTGTTCCCAATCTAATGATTGGGAGCCAAAAAATATCTTTATGATTGTATTGAGACTATTTTTTATTATTATTTTTGAAAAGAAATAGTAGAGGAAAAAATAAAAATGGTTTCAAATAATCATCAAAATCCTACTCTTCAGGATGAAAATATTGAAGAGTTAAATCTTGAACTGTTAAATATTCTCTCTGAATTGAGCAGTATTGTATCGATGGAAGAACAATATCGTTTGGCGGGTATGAAAATGAAAAATACATCCGCATTAGTGGATCTTATGGAACGGATGAATACGCTGCAGATGAAAATTAATGAAAGAATTTAGCCGTTTTCAATGATGTTTTAATGCAACAGTTTTTCTACGTCGGATAAATCATTTTTCAAATCCATTGGATTTTTAATCGGCAATTGAATAGTAAAACATGCTCCATGAATCGTATTGTTAACGGTTAATTTTCCATTGCAATGCTGCTCGACTATTGTTTTGGACATATATAGACCGATGCCTGTTCCATCTTTATCAAATTTTGTACTGAAATAAGGGTCAAAAATTTTATCAATCAGTTCCGTGGGGATTCCTCCTCCATTGTCTTCAATTGCTAGAGAGGCCTGTCCATTTTGAGAGGATATTCGAATCCAAATTTTTGGGTGTAGGATAGAATTTTCGATCAAAACATCTTCTGCATTTTTAAAAATATTGAGGATTACCTGTGTTATTTCACGAGGGTAGGTCATAAAAAAATGATCTTCGCCGTAAGAAACGTCCACCTGTATGTTCTTAGCTATCAACATTGGCTGTATGATCTCAAGACTACCATTAATCAATTCTTTCCAACTCGATAATTGTTTGGTTTTATCTTCTTTGAAAAAGTTTCTAAAATCATTGATCGTATCCGATAAATCTATTGCAAGGTCACTGATTAGGTTCAATTTTTCCGCGAAGTGCTCCTGGTCGTATTGACCCAGCATCGTTTGCAGATTCAAGGTTCCTGAAATCGCAGCAATGGATGCGAGAGGCTGTCGCCACTGATGGGCAATCATCGAAATCATCGCACCCATTGCCGCGTGACGTGATTGCATCATAAGCATATGATCTTTGTTCTTGAGCTCTGTGATGTCCATTGCAGAAGATATGACTGTTTTCTTCCCATTAAGTATTCCAAAGGGTGCTGTACTGAATTGCCAGGTCACTTTTTCACCGGATTTACTGTAAAACGAGAATTCGCCTTCATCTACTTTTTGCGTTATTTTGTATAGGCTTCGGATATATTCTTTTATCCCTTCTTGCTGCTCTTTATAAACTTTATCAACCCATATGTCAACCGTAGGAGTTTCTTCATGCGTGTAGCCGCAAATATCACTCCATGCCCGATTTATTTTTACGATTGTACCGTCTTCTGAATGGACGATAATCGGATTGGGTGCTGAATTGATCATGTTTTCGAGTTCAGTATTGAGATTTCTGATTTCTACCGTCATTTTGTGTGCCAACATTCGAGCATGCTCGGCAGTTTTTGAAAAAGAGAAAATACTCAATACTATCAAAAAAAATATCGCTAAAGAGGCTAATATGATCAGCAAAGAGGGCTCCTTGTCACTATTTTTATCAAAGGAGGGAAGTCACTCAAAACATCAAGATTGGAGGAGCGAAAAAGGAGTTTTTTAAAGAATTTTAAATTCACGTATAAGCTCCATCTGCCGTTTGGCAATATAATCGAGTAATTTGTCGTGGTAGGTGGATGAAAGCTCAAAAAGAAAGACAACATGAAAACTTCGGTAGAAATTATCAATCCGATACACTGTACCGGAGAGTGTTAAGTTTAACGGCTGTTTATCCGTTTCGAGAACAATGACGATTTTGGAAATTTCACCGACGGAGAGTGATGCAGGAAGCGCGTCCATCTCGATTTTGACGGAACAAATGGAAATATCCAGAATACGAATATTTCCAAAAAATTTGATTTCATTTTGGAACAACGTAACACTGTGACGTTCAGGGTCAGGTTCAAGCCGTATATTGGCTCGTTGATTAGCGCTTTCTTGAACAAAATGCATTTCAGAAAACGTTACAGTCTGCTGATCAAAGTCAATTGAATTGGCTGCGTTGCATAAAACACTGAATGGAAAAAGCTCAGAAGAAATGATGATATTTTTAGCCAGTTTAATAGCTTTTAGCTGTGAATGGGATGTTTTAAGGACCACTTTTTGATCATCCATAGAGACCAAAACCGCATTGTTTACAATGGTCAATCCACGATAAAAATTATGAAGTTTGACTTCAGAAGCGTTTTCTTTAACCACGTGCAAAAGCTTTCTTACGGCAGTACAATCATGAAGTTTTTGATCATGTTTAGTTGCATTCCCATCAAAAATCATCATTAAATTCAAATCGGTTATATCATCAAAAGAGAGAATGACTAAGTTTTGCTTTTCCGGTATTACCCTCAGTTTCATAATCAAATGTCGGGCTTCCTTATGATGATTATGGACTTTTGTATGGAAAAGTTTCCCGGGATTTTCCAGTGCAATTTCAAACCACCCGGATTCTGCAGTCGGATACAAAAAACCTTGGTGTTCCAAAAGTAATTCACCCACTCCCTTATGTATGTCAACAAACTCATTCAGTGTTTTAACTCCAAAAAAGTCAAGAAACTGTCGATTGACGACTATGGGTTCTGTGCCGTTTAGCATCATAAGCAGGTTGTTTTGATAGTTGAAAATATCGGTAAGCTGATTTTCGAAAATCCGTTTATTACGTTCTTTATTAATGGATAATACAGCTTCATGCAGTGTGGTGATTAATAAAGGGACTTTGGTAGGTTTCGAGAGATATTTAAAAGCCCCTATATCGATTGCTTCATGCAAATATTCTTTATCGTCAAAAGCGGAGAGGAAGATAATCCGGACATCATTATTGTCTTGTTTGATTTTCTTGGATAAATCTAATCCGCTTAATCCCGGCATTTTAATATCGGTCAATACGATATCAGGAGTGTGCTTATAATAGAAATCCAGTCCAATCTCGCCATTTTCGGCATACAAAAGATGAGGAAAAATTTTTGACAATAATCCTACGATACTTTCTCGCAATCCTTTGTTGTCTTCGATGTAGAGGATATTGATATCCTGTCCAAGTGCCGTTAATTGTTTGACAATATCATTCATCGTAATTTTTTATCCGTTTTACTTGATTAGGTTAATGTCCATTTTATAGTTATAAAGTCATAAAAAAATCTCAAGAAAAAAATTTACGTATGTATGCACCCTGAAATGCGTGGAGATAGTGTAGTCGTTATGATTGTTTTATGACTTTATTTTTTTATAATAAGTTTTATATGAGAATGAGGGTAAGGATATTTTTGTGGGATGGTTTAACGATGGTTCGGGTTACTTTATGATAACACAATTGTTTTTTGAGATGCCATGCTGAAGCGGATGATTGCGCATACTTTACTCCCTTCGGATTTGATACACAGCCGGTTCATTACGATTATAGGATTTATCTTATCGGTTATTGTCGCTGCAGGGGTTTGGTATACGACGGATCTATTTTTGTACAAGAATGCACAAGATCTTTTTGAACATTATGTCCATGATAATAGTGACGCTATAGATAGACGGATGCATCGATATGAAAATGCATTGCGCAGCGGTGTCGGATTCATGCAGGGGAGCAGTTATGTCTCGCGTGAGGAATGGCGGCAGTTTGTTCAGACCCTTGATCCTGAAAAATATTATAGTGGAATGCAGGGGATAGGCTTCTCGATGATGCTCACTCCTGAACAGGTCGGTCCGATAGAGGAGAAAATGAGAGATGAGGGGTACTCTTCATTTCTCCTCAGACCGGAAGGCAAACGGGATCGCTACAGTGCGATTCTCTACCTTGAACCCCTTGATATACGCAATCAGGCTGCCATCGGATACGATATGTACTCTGAACCTACCCGCCGTGAAGCGATGCAGAGAGCGGCAGATACGGGTTCAGTAGCGGTTTCTGGAAAAGTAAAGCTGGTTCAGGAAATTGATAAAAAGGTACAGGCAGGATGTCTGATGTATCTACCGTTTTATAAAACCGGAGAGAAGAGTGATACGGTGGAAGAACGACGTCGTGCGTTGATCGGATTTGTTTACAGTCCCTTTCGGATGAACGATTTGATGGAGGCGCTTGGAGAACATGACGAATCGATTCAACTAGAGATATATGACGGTCCACGGCGCTCGGCAGATCATTTGCTCTACCGCACAAAATCGATCGGTTATCTATCGGAACATACTGCCCATAAAACCATTAATATTGGCGGAAGAATATGGCACCTTTATTATTCCAGTACACGGCAGTTCGATCGATCGATGGATACTTTTTACCCTATTTTTGCTGCTATGGTAGGATTAGGGCTCTATTTTATTTTGCTTTACACCATTGTGGAACTGTTGCGAAGCCGAAGGATGCTTCAGAGAAATACGGTTGAACTTGAATTGAGCCGTTCATGGTTTCAAAAGATGTTAGAATCTTCCGTTGACGGTATCCACATCCTCGACACGGATGGTAATCTGATCGAATGCAGCCCGTCATTTCTTCAGATGCTCGGTTATGACGAACATGATGTGCACGGGTTGAGTGTATACGATTGGGAAGCTAAATTGTCGCATGAAGAGATTCGGAACGCGTTGAAGGCCGTGTCAGCTATTCCAATGAGCTTTGAAACGGAATTCCGGCGCAAAGACGGAAGTCTGTTTGACGTTGAAATTACGGCACGACGTATCGATGCAGACGGTGTAGCGTATCTGTATGCTTCATCGAGGGAAATAACCGAACGGAAAAAAATTGAGAGAGCCCTTGTATCGGAAAAAGAGTCGGCACAAAATTATCTGGATATCGTTGATGTTATGATTTTGGTGATTGATACCGATTTTACGATCAAACTTATTAATCGCCGTGGGTGTGAAATTTTAGGTTATTCTGCATCTGATGTGGTTGGTAAAAACTTTGTTGAATTGTTTATCCCTGAACGGATACGTAGAGAGTTGTTTGAAGTGGCAGCGGCCGTGATAGATCA
>NZ_MIBT01000069.1:0-8831 GCF_001829605.1 Sulfuricurvum sp. RIFCSPLOWO2_12_FULL_43_24
AAGGGGGTGAAACAATTTGGCAAGATGCAGCTTGTTGCCCGTCGGAATGCTTTTTAAGCTTGTGCAATATTTCCATTTTAATTAGCCATTACTGCCTGTATGATTATTCTGTAACTGTTCCATATGCCTTTTAGCTGCCCATTTTGCGTATTCGCCAAATTGAACTCCCGCATCAAAAAGTGCATCACATACCTTCTGATACCGCTCCAATCGAATATGATTATCGATATATGGGGTTTCACTGTACCATAAATCAGCAGGGATCATTTTGGGATATTTGGCATAGATACTCTCTTTGTCGCCTCTAAAGTGTATACCAAACTGCTCCGGATTTTCATAATAAAGACTGCCCGCTGCAAGCATTAGCGTATTTATATTTTCCATCATATCAATATAGGGCTTATTTTCTATTACAAATGCAATCGACTCATCTATATCCTCATCGGTTTCGTTTGGCACTCCAAGAACCATATTGGTGGTGACGCGTATCCCTGAAGCATGCGCATCTCTTAGATTTTGTGTCACCGTTTTTTTCGGGTACCCTTTTTTCTGAAGCCTTAACGTATTTTTAGACCATCCGTCCACACCGAATCGCAAATGAACGAAACCACCCGCTTTTAACAACTGAAAATATTCCAATGTACTCTCAGGATGAATGCGAAGCTGCCCGACAAGTCTGATCTTCAAATCTCTTTTAATAATTTCTTTGCATATATTTCCCAATGCTGTAGGATCGCCATTGAGATCACTTTCATTAAAATGGAACAAATCACACCCTTCATTATAGAGCCATTCGAATTGATCCGCCATATAGATTGCTGAGTTGTTACGCCAGCTAAAGCACTCCGCACAAAAAGTACATTTGGACCATCGGCACCCTCTGGAAGCTGCTATCGGCATTAATTGATAGCCGTTGTAGTTTCGATAGATGCCTACACCGTACCATTGATATTTTGGGAAATCAATCTCATCCAAATTCAATAACAACGGGGCGGGAGTCCACACAAAATTTTCATCGTCATATCGGGAAATCACTCCCTCCAAATTTTTTGGCGTTTCACCGTTTAAAATCTTTTTTACAACATCGGGCATTGTCATATCGGCTTCACCTATAAAAACATAGTCGTAGCACTCTTCAGCCAGTACATTCTTAGCCAATGTGTGATTTGCACAGTCATAACCACCCGCCAAAACCATAATTTCAGGTTTTAGCGCTTTTACTCTGGTCAAAATCTCATTGGCCATTATTTGGTTGGTGTGATGAAGTGATATCCCAACTATTTTCGGGCTTGCCTCTATCAGTTTTTGGATTATCTCTTCTATTTCATCTCGAAAATACTCTATAAATTCCAGCTTTTCCCATTCATCCGCACTCTCCATGTCCCAAGGATCTTCCTTGACTTCATATCCTTGTCGCGTACATAAATGTTCCATTCCGTCCATAATGCGCTTCGTATGGAATCGATGATAAAAAACAATATCAAAATCGGCAGTTTGATGTTTGATATCCAATGTGGATAACAGATTGTGAACATACCCCAGTCCATTCGGTGCCATCGCCATATAACGGGCAGGTAAATCTAGGAGTAAAAAGTCTAAATCGTGTTCAAACGATATACTTGGAATAACGACCGGATAAATTACATTTTGGTCATAAATTTGCCACACTTTTCGCGGTAGGCTTCTCCAATTTTCATTCTCCAATATAGCAAGAGTTACTGCATTTGGATACTCTTCCAGCAATGTCTGTATCCGTAAAAATTCGGTTTCAAGGATTAAAACCGTACTCGTCTCGTCTCCGGCAAAGAGATCCGTAAGTCTCGGTTCTAATGATTGCAGATAGGCTTTCAGCTCTTGGTTGCCAACCGTATGCATTGCTTTATCATTGAGTATATCGGCAAGCATAGAAGCCAATCGGGCATCCTGATCGCTTCCATCGTAAGAAAACGCTTTATGGATACAGAAACGGACACTTTTCCCTGCAGGGATATGAAAATCCGTATATACCTCTTCTACCCGCTTTCTCAATGCTTTGGGAGAAAGTCCGACCAAATCAAAATCATACAAACTTTTCAGTGTCTCAATTTTTATACTTTTACCGCTTTTTTGAAGATTATTGATGAGTTTTTCGACTAAATGAGTTTGATGTATACAAATAAAAACAGCTTCTATATCTCTAGGGAGTTCTTGTAAGGGTATTACTTTTTTATCGTGGATTACTGTGCCCCATAACGCTTCTTTATCATCTACGATAACTTCTATCCCTTCCATAAATCCGGGTGAATAACGTAAAAAATAATTAAGCAGCTGACCGGCTCCGTACAGTGCTACTTTTTTATAGTTTTTTAGATGCTGTTCGATAGATTTTATTACTACCCTATCATTATCATTTTCTTTAATGTCAAAAGTGAAGACACCTTCATAGACAAAAGCCAACTCTTTTTTTGTATCATCTTCTAGCATAGTTCCCTCGCAAATAATGATTTTTCATAGGGATTTGCTTCCAAAAATCCCAAATGCCTTCCGTCTCTATGAAAGTATCTTCCGTTGGGTCCATCTTCTCCGTGTGATAGCAATGCAAGTGTCATTGCACAAACTGTATATGGGCTATGTGGACTTTTCGTATTCATCTCAGTTTTTGCTTCCCATGGATCTAGAATATTAAACTGTATATCAATAGCGGGGTGGTTTTGAGCATATTCCGCAGCCATGGAACCGCATGCCGCATTAAGGGTAGCTTTTGAAAGATTATACAGCCCGATTCCCGGTGTAAATGCCCATCCTGCCCCGGATGAAAACCATATGGACTTTGCAAAACCACTTTTTTGCATAAGGGGAAATGCCTCTTGGAGGATAAGCCAATGCGATTTTACATTAACAAATAATATTTTGTCCCATTGCTCTGAGCTTGAATGCTCAAACCCATTTTGATGCGCGGGGGAAAGAGCTGAACACCCGATCATTCCGTCTAATCGATCGCTTTTTTGGGTGATCTGAAAAACTATTTTTTTGATATCCTCTTCTTTTGTCATATCAGCATCGAAAGGATACATATTATCCGTATTGATACCGTATAGGGCGGCTTCATTGATACTCTCAACTAATTTTTCGATGCGTCTTCCGACCATATAGACACTGGCTCCGGCAGCGGCCAAGGATACTGATATCGCACGGCCATACCCCGTACCGGCTCCCGTTACCAAAAATACTTTATCCTTTAGTGTCTCCCATCTGTTTTGATAAGGCAATCCGAATCGGTGTTTTTGAAAACCTGAGGGGTCGCTAATCTGCACTATCTCTTTAGTCACATTAAGCCCTTTCATCGGTAATTCCATAGCTGTATTCCACTAAAAAGATATTTTCAAGCCCCCATTCTTGTGTATTGTAATTTAGCTCTCTTGCTCCATTGGCCATCTCTTTTATAATGTTCGTATATTCATCTTTTGACAAAATACCGATTCCTTTAGTTTCAATCTCACTTTGTTCTCCGCTCATTTCAGAGGCTTTTTTAGCCAGTGCATAATACTCATCTTTTAGTGCCATCACCTCTTCACCCAATTGTGCGTATAGCGCACGAAAGTTTCTTAAGACATGGGTATATACCGGTTTTAGCCATCGTGCCGGATGATCTATATGATAAAAAGGCTCTTTTAGCACCTTCTCTTTTGCCCCATACAACCATGCCATATAGCTCAAAATCGTATCAGCGTGTGTCCCTATGAGGTCTATTTCAGGATATCCGCACAACTCAGTCCAAACATCTCTATGCAACAGCTGAAAATCGCCGCAATTATTGGTATGAAGCGCCGGCAAATCGGTATCCTCAAAAGTTCCCGGATTGGTATTAAAATGGATATCTATAATATTGTTTCTGCACGACTCCATAAGTTTATCAACATCCTGAACATAGGCGCTAACACATCGGGAAACATCGATTCGGCTTGTCCGGTAGGAGATGTTTCGCTCCAGAGTTCTTTGTGCGAAAAAAGCAATCATATCCGCAGAAAAAACAACATCAACCCCCGTAGAAAGGATAAACTCACCCCTCGCACGTCTGATACCTGCATTTCGGGCAACCATATTGTTCATAGGCATTTTATCACTCTGTGGGTAAGAGGAATGAACCGAGTTTGGGACTTCAATAAAACGGACAGAGACAAACTTTCTGCTTCCATTGAGTTGTAAAATGTCTTTTAATAACGGTTTGTCGGCCGGTGGGTTGTAATCCACCATAATGATCTCTGACTCCAGTTCATACCGCTCCAAAAGCTCTATGGTAGAGTATAAAGAGGTTGACATTCTGTCGAATAAATGACCTCCGTGATCATCATTTCTAGAGTATTGTACTATTGAAATATAAGGGCTATTCAAAACCGATTACCTCCAAAAATTCTTTATACGAAACCATTTCCGGCGTATACGTTTTAAAAACATTTTTGACCATCTGCCGACAGTTAGGATGCTTGATGAAATAATCGACAATACCTATATAGGCATCCGTATTTAAAGAGGCGAAAGAGATTACCTGATGGATAAAGCCTTCGTTACTTAGCCATTCCTCATCCAGCTTCTCCAATTGATAGTTCACTTGTTTGAGTAAAATATCGTTTTCTACACTACGCAGGTCCGGTGGCCCTTTTTCACTTTCGATATGCAATGTCACAACACAACAACCGGCCATCTGAGCTTCTCTAACACTTTCTCCCCCATGATGCGGAAAAGTATCTAGATAGATATCTAAAACATTTGCGTATATTTTTGCCTCGACAAAACCAACAAAAATAAATCGATCCTCTATCCCTAGAGCTTCAACTTTTCGCTTGATCGACTCTGTACTTCCGGAACCGCAAGCCAAATAGACTGCATTTGAGTTTTTTTGTAACAATTTTGCAACAGATTCTAAATATTCCAAACTATCTACTTTGACTAGCCTGCCTATACTGCCGAGGATTACTGTATCTTTGCCGTATTGACTACGTATAGTTTCAGCCTCTGAAATCACCTGTTGGGCTTTGTACTGTGAATAATCTCGTTGCACTGAAAAATGAGAAAATGTAAAACATTCCTCCGGAACAGTACAATGCGTTATTCTTCTGTCGATATTCTGGACATCATATTCAAAATTCCCATGGCTCCAAAAAATTTGCTTTGATGATGATCGAGTAGAAAATAAAAAACTCACTTCCGGAAAGTTATTGGTTGCCGCGATCATGATATCAGTTCCCTCCCGCTGCATATCCTCTCTCACGGCCAAAGCACGCAAGAGATGACTTTGATACGTTGAGCTATAATCAAGTGTTTCGGTAGCACTCTCCGTAACAATAATCCCAAGCTCTCGAAGCTCTTTAATCAATGTTTGATCATCCAAACTTTTTTCCACGATAGAAAGGGTATAAATCGTTATCGTATACGCTTTCGTAAATTCTTCATTGTTGAGTAATTGACGCAATAATGAAAGCTCCACATTCGAAGGAGAATTACGGACAATCCGATCTTTGATTAAAGCAATTTTGGTCTTTTCTTTATGATTCGCGAATTTTGGTTTTTCTAAGCCGGCACATTCTCCCCATTGACGGTAATACTCCGATCCCCTAATCTCTACTTCATCGTTAAATTGATGAAATTCTTTTTGCGTCTGCGCACTATTCATATACAGATGACTCATTAAAAAATGAAGATGCATCACTGTCTCAATTGCATTATTGTCACTGAGATAAAAGTGGAAAAGATCTAAGAGTTTAGGATAAATCATAGTTTTCCATCCGTTATGATTCATAAACCCGTCAATATGCCAAAAAAATCGCAACATCCAGACCATTGCACTATGGCGCTGGTGAAGCGAACGACTTATAAAGTTTTCCTTTTCCAATCCGTAAGCCAATATTTCAGAAACTTCCTCAAATACGATTC
This sequence comes from Sulfuricurvum sp. RIFCSPLOWO2_12_FULL_43_24, assembly GCF_001829605.1. Taxonomy (NCBI): domain Bacteria; kingdom Pseudomonadati; phylum Campylobacterota; class Epsilonproteobacteria; order Campylobacterales; family Sulfurimonadaceae; genus Sulfuricurvum; species Sulfuricurvum sp. RIFCSPLOWO2_12_FULL_43_24. The sequence goes on from NZ_MIBT01000069.1 coordinate 5,911, forward strand.
GCTGAGATATTAAAAAACTTTTTAACATCTCACCATTCTTATTCATCGAATCGTAAGATACCCCATCAAAATATAGATGTTCCGAAAGAAAAACCAAAAGCCCCCGTTTTCCATCACCATTTAAAAAAGAGAGGACAAAAATGAGATGAGCAAATATAAACTTTTCTTTTTGATCCTCTCTGTATTCTAGGTACGTTTTTTCTAAAAGGTGTATGAGGTTCTGTGTCTCTTGATCACATTGAAGGTTCGCCTCACGAAACAAGAAATAGAGATTAATATAGTTATTATCGATCAACTTCCCCTGCTTGATAAACCCGACAATCTTTTCTCGTACAAGCGCTAAGAACTCCAAATAATGATCAGATGAAATGCTGCCAAATCCTTCTTCATTCCATTGCGTATACAAGACCGGAATAGCTCGTTCCATTACCGCTTCGAAATCACTCATAGATAATGGTGATTTTAAAATATCAATCAACGTATCGATATAATTCTCATTCATTATAATGAGATCCTTGACGTTCCATCGCTACTAAAATGGCATCAATACAACCGGCCAGTGAAAAAAGCCACTCTTTATACAAAGGGATAAGCTCCAATATCTTATCTCTTTGCTCAGACTCACTCGAAGCATACCGCACTTCAATCTCGCAAATCACCATTTCCTGATGAAATAGCAGTGCCTGAGTGGCATCAAATAGTAATTGGGCTAATACTTTATCATGTACCTTGGTATAAAACTTCATAATGGATTGTAACAGCTCATTTCCATCGATACTATCGTTTTGTTCACAAAATTGAGCCACTTGAATAAATAACGATTCTGCCTCTCTTTTTGCTTCGGTTATTGTTTTGATGATAAACGCTTTTTTGGCTTCAATACGACGAAGCACTGTTTTCAAATCACTTTTTTTTACTTTTTCCAAAACAATAGGCTTTTTACACATATCCTTCTGAACATATCGCTCAATCACTTCTCGAAACGGCATCTCAATAGCTCCCGCTATACGTGCGCCCCCTTCTGTTGCATTGATCGTTTCCATTCGAGCCGCTGTTTCTCGTATATCGGTCTCAAAAAAACTCCGGAACCAGTTCCAAACGGCGCTCGTTCGAATCATCCCCTCTCCGCCATAGCGTACTACATCTACATCACTCGCTTTGGCTTTCACTTCATCTGCACCTAAAACGTGTCCTTGTGCATGGGATAATCCGCCATCACTGTAGGCCAAATCTTGTCCTATCAGCACACATCGTTCAAATCGGCTATGGTATATCAGCTCATACGCCTTATTGGCCGCACTCATACCGATACCGATATAGCCCCACTGATCCAGTTCAAAGGCTTGCATGAATCCAAAAGGACGCATACTCATCTGAATCACTCCCCCTTTAATGCTCCGAAGCAGTTCCGGGTGTTGCAATGAACTCAAAGAGAAAACAACCCCATCATAAAATTCTGCGGGGGTATTTTTAAAAAATGTACTGCTTAATGCAATCCGCTCCATAGAGACAACAATATCCGGTTTAATACCATAAGCACTCAGTACCGGAAAACTAGCATCCACCGCTACAATAGTGACATAAGGAGCAACCTCTTTAAGTAACGGCAATTGTTTATTAAGCGAAGGTCCTGTCGAAACTAAAACAGCCATATTCGTATTTTTGGCTTTTTTAAACAGCTCATATAAGGTCGGCGTCTGTACCATCAAATCGAGATTCATAAAATGGTGTTCCATCCCGATCAAAGTATCGGTTACATCATTTCCTACGGTTGTGATGACATGACGAAGAGCTTGAACAAATAGTTGATTTATTTCCTGGATACGTTGAGCAAACCGCTCATAGTAGGGAAGGTTTACATGCATATCATACACGCGTGCATAACGTTTCACATCGTTATCACCGAATAATCCGACTATCCCGGCAAACGAAAGCGATGTATCCGACAAGATCACCAATCGCCCGGATTGAATGGCTTGAGAAAAATCAATGAAATGCAATACGATCCATAAAACTTCAACCTCAGGCTCGACCACTACAACCCGTTTTCTTATAGAGCTGTCTAATAAGGATGCAATTAACACCCCATTACCCATACCGAACAGATACAGATACGGATACTGACTCCACTGTTGGAATTCCACTATCTGAGTATTCGTTTGCTCACTGGCTTTAGCGCTGTAAAGTGGGGTAAAATCACTTAAATTAATTAAATTAAGCGTTGATGGGTCATTCCCATCCATATGGATATGAAACATTTCATCGGTTTGTATGGTTGATAGACGTTGATATAAAAGTGGATTTTTAAAACGAAGCGCATCCAAGTTATGTTCTAAAATAGACACTATAGTCCCTTCCAAAAGAGGTTATTGATAGTTAGAGCAACAATCATTCCATGAAAATACAAGAGGATAGAAGAAAGACCGCGAATGCGGTCTTAAAAAAGTGTTTTTATTGAAGTAGTTTTAATACGTTTTGCTGAACAGCGTTTGCTTGACTCATTGCATAACTTCCCGATTGTGCAAGGATGTTTGCTTTAGAGAAGTTAGCAGACTCTGCCGCGAAATCGACGTCACGAATTTGTGATTCTGCCGCTTTAACGTTAACTTGCGTTACGCTGATATTGTTGATCGTTGAAACCATTTGGTTTTGTGCCGAACCGATATCGGAACGGATTTTATCCAATGTTCTTGAAGCAGACTCAGCAATACTCATCATTGATTGCGCTCCGGTGAAGGTTGTTACACCCGCTGTCATTGTTTGACCCGCACCCAAAGAATTCGCATTTGCGTATGCACCCATTGCAAGAGCATCTGCCGCTGAAATCTCACTCATCATATCACGTAAACCGATACTTGCAACGGTTGTAAGAGTCGACAACCCGGTAGTACCCGATCCTGCAAGCGTCATATTAATATCCG
>NZ_MIBT01000070.1:0-4951 GCF_001829605.1 Sulfuricurvum sp. RIFCSPLOWO2_12_FULL_43_24
TATAGCTCTGGGGTTCTGAGTGAAACTCAAATCGATCATGAAAACTCCCGCTTCCATTTCCTCGTTACTCTAGAGGGACGCTGGTAAAGCTCCCCCTCTACTTTCTTAATTCAAGCTGATCATTTACCATTTATTTATTTAATAATGCTTATCACTATTGACATAGCTCTTTAGATAAGTTATATTTCTACAAATGAAAGTAATTATCATTTGCTTTCAAATTATTTAGCCAGCCAACGCTTTTGATTCTCCTTTTAAGCCTATAGCCAGCCACTTCCATAACTTAAGGAGTGCCTATGGCCTATCATAACCGTTTTTTACATTCGCAAATGCTCCCAATCGGAGCTATGCTTCTTAGTATGAGTGCGAGCTCATTATTGGCCTCTACGGCTGATTCCAATGCTACTATTGAAGCCATTGATATTCAAGAGGCGGTAGAAATAGAACTTCCTCGCTATCAGCCGGGCATTTCTAAAACTGCCAAAACTGGGCAATTAGCTCATGATGTACCTCAGGCAATTACGGTGGTAACGAAAGAGTTGTTACACGACAAATCGGAATTTACCCTAAAAGAGGCGCTTAGTAATGTATCGGGGCTCACTTTCAATGCTGCAGAAGGTGGACGTATCGGGGATAATATGAATCTTCGCGGGTTTTATACTTTCGGGGATTTATATCTTGACGGTATCCGTGATGTCGCTCAGTATAACCGTGATACATTTAATCTCGAATCCGTTGACGTTCTGCGCGGCGGTGCGGCGATGTTATTCGGTCGTGGTCAAGCGGGTGGAGTTATCAATCAGGTGAGCAAAGATGCGGAAGCTGAAAATTTTGGCAAACTCTCTATCACTGTCGGTACGGATGAATATAAACGTGCTTCAGCTGATGTGAACGTGATGCTAAACGATACGACAGCATTTCGTCTCAATGCGATGGGGATGGATTCTGGAAGTACTCGCAATGATGTTTATAATGAAACCGTTGGTATTGCTCCGACAATGACGTTTGGACTTAATACCGATAATGAGTTCAGTTTATCCCATTATTATCTGAAAACACATATTACTCCCGATTACGGTGTTCCGTTTGACAGTGCTACCAAAAGACCTGCCGATGTAGGGAACGAAGTGTTTTATGGATTCACCGATGACTATGAAGATAATCGTGTCAATATTACAACGGCCAGTTATACCCATAAATTCTCTAAAGATACACAGCTTCGTTCCGTGATACGTCATGCCGATTATTTACGTGATAACTGGGCAACTGCACCGGGTGGGTATGATACGACCAGTGGCCCAGATACTACAATTACCAGAGGTACAAAAGGAAACGGTGCGAAAGAGAAAACCGATACATGGCAAAATGATTTCACGACGCAGTTTGAAGCCCTTGGACTGAAACATGAAGCATTGGTCGGGACTGAGTTTTTACGAGAAGAACAAGTGCGGTGGGGGCATGACGGGTTATCAGCCTATTATCCAAATATATCTTTGGCTAACGGAGCGAGTAACGGACTTCCGGCGGCTCCATCCAATGGGCAACGTGCACTGGCAAGCAATGGAATCTGGTATCAGTATGCAACGACAGGTACGCGATGGGCCGCTTCTATGCCAACCACAGCGGAATCAGGTTCAACGCTTCCCGATGCCTATAAAGCAGTCTATGGCAATAAAGAACGCAATATCAGCAGCGGCTATAAAGGACGTACGTGGGCACTCTACGCACAGGACATTGTTGAGGTGGCTCCTAAGTGGAAAGTAATGGCAGGTTTTCGTAAAGATTGGTTAAATATGGATTACTACACCGGAGCGGATATGGTGCAAAATGGAGAGCTCCATTTTAATGAGATGAGTTACCGTGCCGGATTATCGTATCAGCCGAGTAAACAACAACATTATTATCTTGCTTGGAATAATTCGTTTAATACGACAGGAGATCTTTACTCGTTTTCCAATGCTTATGATCCTGAACGCAGTAAAACGTATGAACTTGGTGCAAAATTTGAACTTTTTGAAGGGGATCTCTCCTTACGCACAGCAATTTACCGTACGATCAAGGAGTGGGAACGCAACACTGACGTAGCAAGTGCATCAAGCAATCCGATACTCTCAAAAGAGCGCCATACGGATGGTATCGAACTCGAAGTTGCGGGTCGCATCACCGATAATTGGGATGTATTTGCCGGTCTCGCACTTATGGACCCGGAAGTAGATGCCGTAACACCGGGCAAAGATGATATGTACATCGGTCAAAAACCGCCGAATTCAACCGATTACACATTTAATCTCTGGACAACGTACAAACTTGGCAGCGGATGGAAAATCGGTGGTGGAATTGAGGGTAAAGGGGATCGTGCTGTTTACAGTTATGCAAATGAAAGTTCGACAAATGTCTTTAATCCGAATACCGCACCAAGTTATATCCGTTATGATGGAATGATCGCATATGTTCAGAAGAATTATGCTGTTCAGCTTAATGTAAAAAACCTTTTGGACACGACGTATTATGAATCGGCCTATATCAATGGAGGATTCGTTGTTCCGGGAACCGGACGGACAGCTCAGGTTACATTGGACTACAAATTCTTTTAAAATCTCACTCCCCCTGCGGGAGTTTTGAAGTTAGCGGATTTGAGTCTTTTAACTTCAAAATTTAGGCAAAGGAAATAAACATGTTACTCCATATACCGGGCGTACTCACCTCTGAACAGGTGGCACAATGCCGTGAAATTCTGACATCCTCGACGTGGGTTGACGGTAATGTTACCAGCGGTACACAGGCGGCAAAAGCAAAAAATAATTTGCAGCTTCCCGAAGAGTCAGAAGCGGCTGTCGCATTGCAAAAAATTGTGTTAGATGCCCTGAGTAATAACGCACTATTTTTTACGGCGGCATTACCGAAAAAGATTTTTCCTCCGTTATTCAACTGTTATACGGGTGAATTTAATACGTTCGGCAACCATGTTGATAATGCGGTTCGTACCATGCGAGGCGGTGGTAAACGGGTACGGAGTGACCTCTCTTTTACCCTCTTTTTCTCTGATCCTGAGGAATATGATGGGGGAGAATTAGTGATCGAGGATACCTTCGGATCACAAGTTGTCAAACTTCCGGCAGGGGATTTGGTGCTTTATCCCTCATCAAGTGTTCATCGGGTTGAACCGGTGACTCGCGGAGCGCGTATTTCCTGCTTTACGTGGCTAGAGAGTATGATTCGTGAGACAGACCGACGCCGATTATTGTTTGATTTGGATATGTCGATCATGGCATTTCGTGAGCGGTTGGGTGATGATGAGGATACGGTAAAACTTACGAGTATTTATCATAATCTACTCCGTACGTGGGCAGATACATAATCAATAAAATGATATAAAGGAAGAAGAAATGGAAGCGTTAAAGTTAGTGGTCGATTATGCGACTTTGGGTATATTAGGTGTAATGAGTGTTATCGCGTTCGCGTATGGAATTGAGCGATTTTTTTATTATCGTTCCGTCAATTTAGAAAGTTATGAAACAAAAAATCGTGCTGAAGCTGAACTCTCTAAAAACTTGACTACGATTTCAGTGATTGGATCAAACGCACCCTACGTGGGATTGCTCGGGACCGTTGCAGGGATTATGGTGGTGTTTTACGAAATCGGGCAAAGCGGGGGAATGGAACCCTCCACTGTAGTTATTGGACTATCATTGGCACTTAAAGCGACGGCATTAGGATTGTTAGTAGCGATTCCGTCCATGATGATCTATAGTGCATGTCTGCGTAAAATGGATCTATTAATGGGGAAATGGGAAGATGCGCGCGCTTAAACGTCCCGAGGGTATTAATGTTGTTCCCTTGATTGATGTGGTATTGGTTCTTTTGGCGATTGTTCTGACAATCTCGACGTTTGTTGCTTCAGGAGCGATCAAACTCGATCTTCCGAAAGCGGCAAGTGCCAAAGAAACTCCGCCGCAGAAGATTGAAATTGCTATCAGTGAAAATGGGGTGTTGTACTGGAACGGAAAAGAGATGAGCCAAAGTGAGTTGAGCCAAGTAATCACCACTCTGGGCAGTGATGCGAGTGTCAGTGTATTGGGGGATAAAAAAGCTTTTTTCAATGATTTTATTTTTATTCTTGATCAACTAAAACTTCAAAATATCGAGAAAATTTCGATTGTGACCAAGAGGGAATCATGAAAACGAAACGTTCCTTTCTCCTCTCTATAGTTCTGCATGCCGGAATTATTACAGGTGCGGTTGCTTTGAGCACACTGCCAAAAGAGGAAAAAGAAGAAGAAATTGTTTTAGAGTTGGCTTTGAAGGAATCTTCACCTGCTAATCAAGTGCAGCCGATAGTAAAATCAACTTTGCCGATACCACAAAAAATAGAACCTGTAGAAGCGAAACCTATTGTTCATAGAATACCAGAACCAATTGTGAAAGCACAAGAACCTGAACCAAAGGTTCAAGAGGTTGTTGTTCCATCTCAGCCGGTTGCAGTGGCTCAAGTGGCTCAGCCTGAGCCGAAAATAATACCTGTCGTTAAACTTATGCCGGTTACACCGCCGGTTAATATGGAAGAGCAATATTTAGATGATCACCTCTCGACTATACGGGAGTTATTGGTTAAATATCGTAAATATCCATCGCAAGCTGTCCGTTTAAAACAAGAAGGAGCGGTAAAAGTGACGTTTCGGCTTAAACAAAACGGTGATGTAGAAGATATCCGAATTATGGGAAGTTCAGGTTATGAACTTTTGGATGATGATGCGATGGCATTGGTACAGAAAGTATCAGAATATTTCCCAAAACCGCCTAAAACGGTTCGTATTACCGTCCCTTTAAATTACGCATTGAAAGTCCGTACATAAGTGACATCTAAATAAACAAACTTAAAGCGTTGTTTTAGCGGTTATTCATTAACCGTTTGTAGGTTAATATTGTTACGATTCTTATCACTATATTAGAG
>NZ_MIBT01000071.1:0-1159 GCF_001829605.1 Sulfuricurvum sp. RIFCSPLOWO2_12_FULL_43_24
GATACATCTATGCTATAATTCCAATTCGAAAAATTTTAAATAGAAAGTAGGTGATGTGAATGCCTGGTATCGTTCTTAGACAAGATGATAACTTTGATGCTGCTTACCGCCGTTTCAAGAAACAAACAGATCGTAATCTGATTGTTACTGAAGCTCGTGCTCGTCGTAACCATGTTACAGAGACTGAAAAACGTAAACAGTTCAAAATCAGCGCTCGCAAAAAGATGTTAAAACGTTTGTATATGATGCGACGTTACGAATCTCGCCTGTAATTCCTTGCGCTTCGGCGCTTGGGTTACAACCCTCTTCCCTCTCAACTTTTCCCTTTGTAACAAAACCTTTACTAACCCTATGATAAACTTCGTGTAACAATTTTTGCACAAGGCTACATTATGCTCTTTAGCGCACCTCTCAAAACCAATTCCAAAAAAATCATGTTGTTGGGTTCCGGCGAACTCGGTAAAGAAGTGGCGATCGAGGCACAGCGTCTCGGCATTGAAGTGATCGCGGTTGACCGTTATAAACATGCTCCGGCACACTTAGTCGCAAATCGATCTCATGTCGTTAACATGCAAGACCAAGAAGCGGTATTGAAAATCATTCGAAAAGAGAAACCGGACTATATTCTCCCTGAAATCGAAGCGATCAGTATCGACGCACTGTTCGCGGCAGAAGCGGAAGGATTTTGTGTTATCCCCAATGCCGAAGCGGTCAACAAAACGATGAACCGTAAAAATATCCGCCGTTTCGCGAGCGAAGAGTTAGGACTTAAAACAAGCCGTTATCATTTTGTGAGTACCTATGAAGATATGTGCGCTGCGGCTGAGGATGTCGGGTTTCCGTGTGTAATTAAACCGGTGATGAGCTCTTCCGGTCACGGACAAAGTATCGCTCACAGTCCATTTGATTTGGAAAACTCTTGGGAAGTTGCCAAAGAGGCACGCGGGGATGCGAGCGAGCTGATCGTCGAAGAGTTTATCCGTTTTGATTATGAGATCACGTTACTCACTGCTCGTAACGGAGTAGAGACGGTATTTTGTGAGCCGATCGGGCATATCCAAAAAGACGGCGACTACATCTACAGCTGGCAGCCGATGGAGATGTCGAAAAAAGCGCTCAAACGTTCTCAAAAGATCGCTAAAACGATTACCGACGGTTT
>NZ_MIBT01000072.1:0-17438 GCF_001829605.1 Sulfuricurvum sp. RIFCSPLOWO2_12_FULL_43_24
TATTGTGTTGACATAAGGTCAACGTCTCGAAGACACCGTCTCGAACCGTTTGACCTACTTAGTTTTCAATGATCTCAAACTCAAACTTAACTCTTCTTTTCGAAGCGTCTCATCGTTTGTGGACGGGAATTATAGGGGATTTAGTCTTAGATGTCAAGAGGTTTTCGAAAGAATTTACTATAAAATTACAATGGATTCAAATGGTTACATAGCGTTATGAAAGTGACCAAAAAGAGCTTTCATTATAATAGAGATTTTGACTATGAATCGACATTGCTTTATTGCATCATGTAAAGATTATTACTCGAATCGCATGCGGCAATAAAAAGATCTTTTAACTCGCGGTCAAATGTCATGACATAAACATCACTATTGTTAAGATCAAGCTGCTTAAAGTTCTCCAACAAAATACCGTCCGCTACATTTTTACCGTGATCACATTTGGTAAAGTTGAACGATTTGAGTGTTTTGCCATAATCATAAAGGTTTGCTTCCCATTCATCTTTAAATAAATAGAGAGAATCCGGATTAGCGGCGATGTAAATATGATGATCTTCTATTGAGTATTTATCAATCAAGTCATTAAATATCGGAGCTATATTGGAAAATTTTTCAATGTCCCAGAACAAATAGGCACTGCTTGCAGACGTTTTGGTACTCTTGTTGACCAATGTCAGCCTCTTCGCGATATTAAAATGGCTGTGAGCCATATCGTTGATCAGTTCAATGCTATTTTTGAGTTTTATGGCATCCTCCGTGTTAAAACGCAAAATCTTCCCCAATTCGATGTAGAGTTCCAAATCCTGAAGTTCCTGCCATGCTCCCCCTTTTTGATAGAAGCCAAGAGCACGGAGTTTTCCGGGAGAAAATAAAAGATTAACCTTTATCGGTCTGCGAGAGGTATAAGCACGCGTTACAATGGCTAAGACTCTACGTCCGTTTTCGGTATCGGGAAGTTCGATCGAACCATAATATTTTTGATTGATAATGATTTTTTGTACGCTGGGCATTAAAAGTTTCCTTGTTATTCGCAGATATTTTAGCGCGGATAACTTAGAAATTTATGGGAAAAATGGAAAATAATAAAAAAAATGTTTTATTTAATTGGAATAAAAATAATAACTCATTATTATTTTTCGAAAAGTTACACTAACTCCCTTATTATCATCTTTTTAGCTTTTTTTTTACTCTCCTTTAAACACCCTTCAGCAACAATGAGAAACTAAAATAATAAGGAGATTTATTGAAACTATCCATCTGTGCTGTTTCAGTGATCGCCCTTGTTTTAAATGCCAATGATAGTTCTATTATTACATCTCTGAATGATGATATGCTTCAGACTGCACAAATGGCAACTCAAACCAATCATAATATCGATTACCAACCTTTTATCCTCTCTATTTTACACAATGACGACATCTCAAAATTGGGAATCAAAACTTTGGGAGAAGCACTGATGCTAATTCCGGGCGTTGATATGGCTACCAACACGATGAATAATCGAACACCAATTTTTAGGGGTTCCAATCCTACCGCGTATGGCCAATCGACCCTCATTATTGATGACGTGGTTGTAAACGACGATCTTTTCAGCAACTACAACTCTTATCTCGATTTTCCGATCGAACTGATTGATCGGATTGAAGTGGTACGCGGCGCCGGAAGTTTCATTGAAGGGGTAAACGGATATGCAGGAACCATAAATGTAGTTACCCATGCACAGCATGATTCTCTGCGTACTGAAACCGGAACTCTCTTTGGTTGGGGAGGAAATAACACGATGATGGGGCTAGGCGGATGGAACAGATATCATGGTGAAACATGGAAACTCTCTCTTGATGCATTCACTCAACGCCATAATCAAAAAACACCTATTAGCGTTATCGATGCAGCAGGACGTTCGGGATATGCACAATTAGGCATGGAGCAGAACGGCTTTGGAATAGCCTATGAAAATAAAGGATTCACTTTACGCGGTCGATACAATGATTATCAAAGTGACAGTGCATTCGGTAATCTTAATATTCTCCCGAATGAGGATGGGAAACTTCAACAGCCCACATGGTATATTCAGGGCAAATACACACTTCCCTTGATTCAAAAGATGCGCCTTATACTTAAAACATCCGTCATGGAGAATACCTGGCAGAGTGATTCTACTCCTCTACCGGTAAATTTTGTCTACAACAGCATTACCTTGCCTGATGGTTACTCTGCATCATTGCTTATCAAAAGTCGCCGTATAAGCGGTGGGGCTTCTCTTCATTACACCGGATTTGAAACTCATCATATTACGGCAGGAATCGAATCGACATGGGACAAAGCCGTCGATATGCACTCTATCACCACCAACAAAGTTACAGGTATCGGTATGGTAGATTATACCGATACACCGCAAGCCTTTATCGATGCAAAAAGTGCCAAACGTCAAACTACCAATCTCTTTCTCAGTGATATGATCACAATCAATGATATGACAGCAGTTGCATTTACGGTAGGTCAAATACAAACATCTGATATAGAGTCACATACGAATGGACGAGCAGCTATCGTTTATCAGCCGAACCACAATAATATTTTCAAACTGATGGCAGCGTCTGGATCACGAAACCCTTCTTTTCAAGAGATGTATATTACTCCAAGCGCGTATGGAACCGGGAATCAAAATCTTACCCATGAACATGTCCGTTCAATCGAAGCGCAATATTTACGAAAACTGAATTCGAGTCTCACCGCAGGACTCAATCTTTTTTACATCGAAAATTCTCAACAGATTGTCCGTGATGAAGCCGGGAAATTTCAAAATTATGGAAAAAGTACTATGGATGGGGCGGAAGCCGAATTACACGGGAAATTCTCTTCCGAAGATACCGTCTCACTTTCTTACAGCTATCTTCATGGAAAGACAGAAGACAATCAACACTATGAAGCCGCCCTCCCCTACACGGCTTCGCATCTGATTAAAGCTGCCTATGCCTATGATCTTTCTGATGATTGGACCTTAGGGGGTGTTTGGCAATATGTTGGATCCAAAAAGCGTTATTCTCCTGATACGCGCGATGCTTTAGCAGCATACAATACACTGGATATTGCATTAGGTTGGAATATGAATACCCATAAAGGCTGGTATGCCCAGGGGGTCATCAAAAATATTGACAATACGATAGTCCGCTACCCTTCCCCTGCCTCAACCTATAGAGATGATTATCCGATCGAAGGTCGAACATTTTTGATTCGAACAGGATTAAAATTTTGATGCGGATTTGGGTTCTTTTTTTCATTCTCCTTCTTAGTGTTCAGGCAGAAGATACCCTATTGCTCAATTCTCATATCAAGATGATCCCAAAAATCATGGCTCTTGACACACGATTATCGGCTAAATCATCATCCAACAAATCAATTTTGGCCATTGTTTACGAAGGAAATCGTAAAAATGTGGCCCAAAAGATCGCGGATGAAATCAATCTTAACCATAATGGAAAAGTAGCCAACCTATCTTTTAGCACAGTGGCACTTTCAGTCGATGAAGTTCTTGTGCGCCAGGATATTTCTTTTACCTATTTAACTAAAATGAGTACGTCATCCACCCGAAAAATAGCAGCATGGGGTATAAACAATACAATACCAACCTTTTCGTATGATATGTCTAATCTTGAAGAGGGCATATTGGGTTCAATCGCCATTGAACGCTCCACCGTCATCTACATGAATAAAACTGTCCTTAAAGAGGGGAAATTTCGTTTTAATGATACTTTATTCCAAATTGCGAGACTTATCGAATGAACCGTTTTAAAAATGCTCGACTCTCAACCAAACTCTTTTTTAGTCTAGTGATCACTTTTCTCATCATCTTTGCAACCATTACTTTCGTAACTTTTGTAATCGTTCGTGATTTGACTATGAATACCCAAAAAGAGAAAGCCGCTTTATTGATTGATGCGGTTGAACCGTCCATCTCTTTATCCCTATTTTTAGGGATAAAAGATATGGGAGACAAACTCTCTTCTATCACACGTCTTGATGAAGTTATCGCGCTTAAAATATCTGATAATAATGGGAAAAATCTCCTCGATTATCAGCAATATACAACATCTTCTCCCTATGAATCCATCAAAATATCTAAAAATCTGATGGAACCCTCATCCCTTAAACCAATCGGTTCCATCACACTCACCTACTCGGGTGAAGAATTTAACAAAACCATGAATCGGTTTTATACCCTTTATGGATGGATTGCCCTAAGTGTTTTTGGAATCCTTTGGCTGATGCTCATTTGGATTAATCGACTCTTATCGCCGATTAAAATGATCGCTCGAAAAGTTCGAAACTTTAAACCGGGCGAAAAAATAACTTTTGACATCCCCTATGCCCAACGTGAATTTACTCAAATTATCCATGCATTTAGAGTAATGCAACAAAGTGTCTGGGAATATTCGCAAGAGATCGAAACGATTAATAAAAATCTTGAAATTAAAATTGCTGAGCAAACCCATGAAGCGACGCGGCACCTTTATTATGACAATCTCACGACCCTTCCAAATCGTCTTAAACTCCAAGAAGATTTATCGACAAAACAGAGTAATACGGTTGCTATTTTAAACATCGATGATTTTAAAGAGATCAATGATTTCTTCGGAATCGATGCAGGAGACTGGCTTCTCAGCCAAATCGCTCACTGGCTTGTCGAAATGAAACTCTCCCCTTATCGGCTCGGTGGTGATGAATTTGCATTTCGTCTAAAGCAGGGAAGCACATCAGCCGAGTTTCGCCATAACATCGAAATGCTCCTTTCCCTTTTAAGTGAAAAGCTTTTTATGATTTCAGAAGAAACGGTTCATGTCCGAGCTACCGTCGGTATTGCAATCGACAGCGATAAACCGCTCATTCATGCCGATGTTGCGCTTAACAAAGCACGAAGCGCAAAACAACCGTATTCCGTGTATGACCAATCTGAGGGAATTGAACAACAATATCAAGCCAACATTGCGATGTCTGCTCGCATCCGTCAGGCTTTAGTCGAACACCGAATTGTTTGTCAGTATCAACCTATCGTCTCCTGCAGCAGCGGTAAAATCGAGAAATTCGAGACCTTGGTACGGATTAAAAACGAGGACGATTCACTGATTGCTCCCAATGATTTTCTACCAATTGCCCAAAAAACCAAACTCTACCATCACATTACTCAAGAAGTTGTTTATCAAGCATGTAACCTCTTTGCGGCACGGCATGAGCAATTTTCGGTTAATCTCTCCGGTAGTGATATTTTAGATAGCAGAACCGTATCGACGATCGAAAATATTCTCCGCCAAACCGGTACAGCCGATCGGATAATTTTTGAAATTTTAGAGTCTGAGGGTATTGATAATTTCGATGAAGTTGCTTCGTTTATCTCTCGGATGAAAGCACTGGGAGCAAAGATCGCTATCGACGATTTTGGAACAGGCTATTCTAACTTTGAAAACATTCTCAAACTTAACGTTGATATTCTCAAAATCGACGGTTCACTCATCAAGTCAATCGATGAAAATCCGCGCCATCGAATTGTCGTTGAAGCAATTGTTGACTTTGCCCAGCGTATCGGAATCGATACGGTTGCCGAATTTGTATCTTCCGAAGAAATTTTACAAAATGTAACCGATTTGGGCATTACCTATGCACAGGGATTTCATACGGGAAAACCGCAGTTTTTAAATCAACAACTGATGTAAAATTTAAAGCCAGCCATGTTATAATTCCGAAATTTTTTATAAGGGTACACCCATGTTAACCGATCGCGTCAATATACTCTCCGAATCGATTACCATCGCTATCTCAACGTTAGCACAGGAGCTCAAAGCACAAGGGAAGAACATCCTCAGCTTCTCCGCCGGTGAACCTGATTTTGATACACCACAAGTGATAAAAGATGCTGCTATTAAAGCTATCAATGACGGTTTCACCAAATACACTGCGGTTGACGGAATTCCTGATCTTAAAGCAGCCATTGCACTAAAACTCAAACGTGACAACGGTCTTGAGTACAAACCAAACCAAATCATCGCCAACAACGGTGCAAAGCACTCACTCTATAATCTATTTGCCTGCACAATCCAAGCCGGTGATGAAGTGATCATTCCTGCACCATACTGGGTTACTTATCCTGAACTTGTCATGTATTGTGGTGGAACAGTCGTCGAGATTATGACAGACGATGCAAGCGGATTTAAAATTACCCCTGAGCAGCTCAAAGCAGCGTTGACACCGAAAACCAAAATGTTAATTCTCACCTCTCCGTCCAATCCGACCGGTGCCGTCTACTCACAAGAAGAGCTTACTGCTCTTGGAAAAGTATTGGAAGGGACCAATATCATCGTTGCGAGTGATGAGATGTACGAAAAACTGATTTATGACGGTGAGTTTACCTCGGCCGCTGCGGTCAGTGATGATATGTTTCAACGTACTGTTACCATCAACGGACTTTCAAAATCGGTTGCAATGACCGGATGGCGTTTTGGGTACATGGCAGCAGCCAATACCGAAATTATCCAAGCTACTAAAAAATTGCAAAGCCAAAGTACATCAAACATCAATTCGATCACTCAAAAAGCAGCCATTGTCGGACTTAACGGTGATGCAGATGCAGATATTGAAGCGATGCGTGTTCAGTTTAAAGCGCGTCGCGACGAAGCGGTTAAATTGTTTAACGAAGTTGATGGATTATCAGTACTCTCTCCCGCAGGTGCATTTTACCTATTCGTGAACATCAAAGAGGTAAGCAATGATTCAATGCAATTTTGTAAAGAGTTACTCGAAGAACAAGGGATTGCAGTCGTACCGGGAGTAGGATTTGGTTCTGAGGGGTATTTCCGATTTAGTTTTGCAACCGATATCGAAAGTATTCGCGAGGGGATTAAACGTATCGCAACTTTTGTAGCAAATAAGAAATAGTTGCATAACCGTTCACCCTGAGCCAGTCGAAGGGTAAAACGGTTCATGGTTCGACGAGCTCACCACGAACGGAAAAACGCTCAACACTAAAAAGTAATTATTGGATACTTTTTAGTGCTTCCACAACCGCATCAATATTTCCCATTGGAAGATGAACTTTCCATTCAGGATTTTTGGCATCACCGGATAAAGAGATCCCGATGCTCGCAACGCTGTCACTTCCCGCACCGTACGGCTCATCTACCTTACTGATAGAAATTATCCCTTTTTTTGTCCCATCCAATGGAATCTCTTTAATAATTGTTACACTAGAACTCATAATCTCTCCTATAAAACTGTATAGAAAAGAGTTTAGCCGATTTTGGCTAAAGCAATCTTAAAAAAGGGGAGTTTATTCGGCAGCTTGTACTTTTGAAGAATTTCCATAAATAAAGGCATACATTTTACGATAATATCGCTCGTTACGTGTACGATCCGTAGCGCTGAAATGGTGATACCGGCCCAACGTTTCCCATGAATATCCAAAACTTTTGACGAGCTTTGTCAAAATGGAATTTGCTTGTTCACGCGACGTAGAATCTTCAAAATATTCGTGAAGCATCGGATTCGGATGGTATTTATAATTGATTTGGTATGGTCCGAGATCGAGGTTGCTAATCCCACCGTCGATTAGTGCCTGGGCTTGGGCACTGCATTGTTCGGCTGAACCGCATTTGATTAAATGACCATTAACTGCAAAACCTGCATTTTTTGCACGTTCGGCTTCTTCAATTGCGTTAATACGGATAACGTGAGGATTACATTCACCGTTCTCTTTTAAACATTCACAATGCTTTATTGCATCGAGAACGATATCGGGCATACGGATTTCAGCAGGTTCACCCTCAGCATAAACAATACTGCCAAGTAACATCAAACCTACTGCTGCAATTTTCACCGTCTCCCCTTAATAACTTACGATTCTAACATTTTAGCAAGTTTTGCCTGCATTCTCAGCCATAATTTATGTTCCATTAAAGGAAAGCCGCTATAAATACCTTTATTAACGATACTTTTCGTAACACCTGAGCGAGCGGCTAACGTTGTAAACGGAGCGATACTTAAATGTCCTGCCGTAGCACTTTGACCACCCATAACAACATTTCGTCCCAGCGTAGTAGAGCCCGCAAGTCCCGATTGCGATACAATAATGGAGTGTTCGCCCACAACACAATTATGCCCAATTTGAACCAGATTATCGATTTTAACACCCTGCTTTATAATCGTCGAACCAAATACCGCACAATCCACGGTCGTATTGGCACCAATCTCTACATCATCTTCAATAATTACTTTACCGTTTTGATAAAGCTTGATATGCTCACCCATTTTTGTGTGGGCATATCCGAAACCATCACTGCCTATCACCGTTCCGGCGTGGATCATAACACGATTGCCGATCACACAATCACGATAAACGCTCACATTGGGATAAAGGATAACATTATCGCCGATTACCGCTTCAGCACCGATGTAAACACCGCTCATAATGGTACAGTTAGCGCCGATTCTAGCACCGTTTTCAATATGGGCGGTCGGATAAACACGTGTACCCTCTCCAATAACAGGAGGGAGATCACTGCTTTGTATCGGTTTGGCAAAATGCTTAGAGAGGAGCGCTACATACATATATGGCTCATCAGAATTAAGAACCACTACACCCTCAGGAAGTAAATGAGCTTTTGAAGCAGGAAGGATCACGGCAGATGCTTTTGTCTCAGAGAGCTCTTTTTCGTATTTAGAGTCAGAAAGGAATGATATTTCCCCCTCTACTGCATTTTTAAGGGTATTCATCCCCGTAATTTCAATCGAATCCTGGATCTCGTTACAACCTAAAAAAGCCGCTATTTCATAAAGTTTCATCTGTTTTATCTCTCTAATGCCACAGAGCCGCTGCGAACGATCTCTTTGGGGTGAAAACGTTTGATTGCTTCCAGAAAATGATTGACACGAGAGGGTTCATCAGAGATCATTACGATCATCGTGTCACTGCCAACATTGACGATACGCCCATTATAGGCGTGAGTAAGGGCTTCAATATCGCCCAATGACTCACTCATCGGAATTTTGACCAACGCCATCTCCGTCTCAACCAAATCGGCATGTTCGTAGACTCTCAGTACCGGGATAAGCTTGTGCAGCTGTTTCGTAATTTGTTCAACCACACGGACGGATCCTGCGGTTACGATGGTAATACGAGAATACTTCGAATCAGGGATCGGAGCTACCGTAAGCGATTCAATGTTGTATCCACGCCCTGAAAACAGTCCTGCAATACGCGAGAGTACGCTTGCTTCATTCATTACGATAACGGAAATAACGCGGCGTTCTGTCTGTTCCATCATTATTTCTCCTTGTACTCTAACATCATATTAAATAATGATCCGCCTGCCGGAACCATCGGTAAAACGTTTTCAAATCGGTTAACAGAGACATCAATGATCGCAACGACATTTTTTTCAACCGCATCTTTGAGTGCGGCATCAAATTCATCTTTGGTTGTTACCCGATACCCTACTCCACCGAACGCATCGGCAAGCTTCACAAAATCAGGCTGCATCGAAAGATCGGTAGAGGAGTGACGCTTGTCATAGAACAAGGTTTGCCACTGACGAACCATTCCCAAGAAGTTATTGTTCAAGATAACATTGATAACCGGGAGTTTATACTCAACCGCTGTCATCAATTCTTGGATATTCATAAGTATCGAGCCATCACCCGTGATGTTAATACTGACACGATCCATATCGGCACGTTTAACACCGATTGCCGCCGGAAAACCGAAGCCCATCGTTCCAAGTCCCCCTGAACTTACCCATTGACGAGGGCGAGTAAAGGGATAAAACTGCGCCGTCCACATCTGATGCTGTCCGACGTCGGTTGAGATATTGGCACCATCACCCAAGAGCTGTCCGATACGCTCAACTACCCATTGCGGTTTAATGCGATCTCCCTCTTCTTTGTACGAGAGAGGATGAAGCTTGTTAAAATTTGCAATGGTGTTATGCCATGATTCATAACGTTTAGGATCGACTTGCTCACGAGCAAGAGGAATCATTTGCTCCAATACATTTTTGACATCTCCAACGATTGGAAAATGGGCATTGACCAATTTTGAAATACTCGCCGGATCGATATCAACATGGATGATCTGCGCATTTTTCGCAAATTCAGAGAGCTTTCCCGTAACACGGTCATCAAAACGAGCACCCAAACCGATAACGAGATCGGTCTCAGACATCGCCATGTTTGCCGCATACGAGCCGTGCATCCCAAGCATCGAAATCAATAACGGATCATCATAGCGGAGCGTTCCGCGTGCCATAAAGGTCTCTACCGCAGGAATTTGAGTCATTTTGGAGAACTCACGCACCAGCTCTGCCGCATTAGCGTTGATAATCCCACCTCCGAGATACAAGAGAGGACGTTTAGAGCTCGCGATCGCTTCCATCGCTTTTTTGATCTGACGCGTGTTACCCTTGGTCGTCGGTTTATACGTCTCGATATCAACCTCTTTGGTGTAATCAAATTTAGCGATTTGTGCCGTTACGTCTTTTGGAATATCGACATGCACGGGACCCGGACGACCGGTGCGGGCGATATAAAATGCCTCTTTGAGAATACGTGGCAAATCAGCCGCATCCGTTACTAGATAGTTGTGTTTCGTACACGGACGGCTGATACCGACCGCATCGATCTCTTGGAACGCATCGGTTCCGATAAGAGACATCGGCACCTGACCGCTTATCAGTACGAGAGGGATAGAGTCCATGTAGGCATCCGCTAATCCGGTCACACCGTTGGTAAAGCCGGGACCGGAGGTAATCATCGCCACCCCTACTTTACCGGTAGCTTTAGCATACCCCTCTGCGGCATGTACCGCTGCTTGTTCGTGTCGTGTCAATACATGCTGAAACGATCGCTGTTTGTAAATCTCATCATAGACATTCATGATCGCCCCGCCGGGGTAACCGAATACGACTTCGACTTCCTCGGCGATAAGTGCTTCGATAACCATCTGTGCACCGCTGATTTGCATGTTGTCTCCTTATTTATTAAATTCAAATGCTTCCCTCAGCCGAGGCAGATTAAAATTGGCTGATAATATAACTAAAAAAGTAGGGAATTATAAAAGAAAATAGCTATAAATTACGTTAAAAGAACCCAACCCAGCCACTTTATCCGAATAATTATGGTTTTTTAGATGCCGTTACAAGAAATATCGGATATTCTCGTGTCTCTTTTTCAACCGTATAGGCATGGTGAAATCGAACATGTTCAAATCCGGCGTTTTCAATCATCTGACGCAATACAGAGCGCTCAAATCCAAAATGGTATACTCCATCATTTCCATGAGAGTGAAACGTTCCATCTTCCGCTTCTAAATCGGCGATAGCGATGAAACCGTCTCGTTTTAAATGGGCATGAAAGGTTCTAAATAAATCTTCCGTGTCCTCAACATGGTGCATTGCCATCGAACTGACGATTCCATGAAACTGCTTATTTAACGGTTCTTTGCAGATATTTTGGCAGATCGTTTCTACACATAGATTTTCAGAATTTTTACTCTCAAGCTGTTCCAACATTTTCTCAGAGAGATCGACACCCACAACTTGATTCACCATGCTGGCTATTTTAAAACTGAGCAGTCCGGTACCTGCACCAAAATCCATGATATTCATATTATTTAATAATGAAATGCGGCTGCTGATGGTTTGGAAGACGCTGTGGGCGATATTTTGACGCATATCCCCTTTGTCCCACCCCTGTGCAGCTTGATTAAAACGTTCCGTCATGCTCTACCTTTTAAGCTTATAATCTCTTGTTTGTATGTGAGGGTATTATAAGATAATTCTCTCATAATCCGAATGAAATAATCTTTTCTTTAAGATTTCAGGTGTACCATCTCTATGAATCATTTTAAACTCTTCGCAACATAAAGGAGACTCCAATGGAACACAACGGCAAATTGATTATCGTAGCAGATATGGGTGAACTCAAAAGTTATAAAGTGCAAATGATTACAGCAACAAACCGCTATCACTTGGAACTTCAAAGCGATTTGGATTATATTGAGGGTCGTCAAAGTATGAGTGAAACACTTAGTGATGATCAGGGCCGCTTCAAGAATGGCAGCGGAGAGGATCACGGTGCTGAGCACGAACGTGAACAGCGTTTGGTTCAACAAATCTCAGATGATATATCTGCAATGCTCTCTAACGCACAACCGGGCTCTTGTTACCTTGCATTTCCGACTAAACATCATAATGAGCTGACATCAGCCCTCTCCGATCGAGCACAAAAAGCTTTGGCTAAAAATATAGACGCCGATCTTGTCAAATGTCCGGTAGAGGATTTGCTCTCGCATTTCTAAGGATGAGAATAATTACTCATGCACCTGTTTTTTTACGGCTGACATAGTTTAATACCGCCATAGAAACGATCAGAATACCGACTCCGCTGATCAAATAAAATGCAAAATGCATATTTCGAATATCGTTGATAGCCACTTTGAAAACAACCATCAGCGATTCGATGGAGAGGGCGATGATGATCGAGGTCAAAAATTTGGTGAGCGTTTTGTATTCGGTCCCCTCTTCGAGGGTTAGGGAACGGTAGAATACCTCTTGTTCCAAGATCGTTTTCGCCAGATCGTAAATCGCAATCGCGAGGGTAATCCCAATAATCGATTTAAAAACGTACTGAAGGGTTTCATCACCGCTGCTCATCAGGGCTTTGACAAATCCCAGCAATCCATACCCGCCTAAAAACAGCGCAAGCAACACAAGTCCGCCCCCAAGGAGTCCGTAAACCCACATCGAGAGTTTAGAGATGAGGCGGGTACTCTCGATCAGATGCATTTTGCCCAGTACCGCGACAAGATCGAGATCAAATACGGCAATTTTTCCATCGGAGTATTTTCGGGCGACAGAGACTTTCGGCTGACCGCTGTTGGCACAGATGTAGGGGTTGGAGATGTAGTTGCCTTTATCGTCAAACTGGATACGGTTTATAAAATAGGCTCTGTCTGAGCCATTTAAACTCATATCATGGCCGCTTCGTCGCCATGTCGGAGTAATCTGTTCCCCCTTTTCATCCATCAAATACATATCGGTGAGACAAGGAAGTCGTTTAAAAAATTTATTAACTTGAACATCATCGAAATCGTGCTGAGGAGTATCGCTGATCGTATTCAGTAAAAATCCCTCTACCGCTTCTCGGTTTTCACGGTATATCTGCATCATTTGTTTCATTCGTTTTGTTCCGTCCTGTTAAAGTTCTTTAGTGTATCCAAAACCGCTTACGGATGTCAAAATAGAGCGTGAATCTAATGCATACCTTGTTACCATTTTTGAGTTATCATTGATGAGTATTTATTTTTTGTAAAAAGGGGCATATCATGAGTACACGACACGATCTGGATCTCAAAGCATTCGAAGTGATCCTCAAAACCGAAAAAACAAAAATCGAAAAAAATATCGCTCTCCTTAAAGCGGAACTGAGCAGTATCGTCGATGAAGATGAAATCGATGATGTAGAAGGGATTGCGGGGCTTGAAATTGACAATACGAACGATCAAGCACTTCTGCAAAAGTTGGAATCAGAGATGTCGGAGATTAATACAGCACTCAACAAAATCGCATTGGGGAGCTACGGTATTTGTGAAAGAACCGGCAAACCCATCCCCGTGGCAAGATTAAATGCCAATCCTACGGCACGAACCCTAGTAAACGAGTGAGAGGGTTTCAATGCCATACCCTGATCATTTGAATAATCATTTAAGTCAAGTTGCTGAAAAAATGGGAATGAACCTCTCTGAGATGACCATCGTAAAAATGTCTCCCGGTACGGATGAGAGGCACAAGGATCTTGAACTCCTACAGGGGAACTGGCATGATGATCGTCCTTGGGCTATCATAGATGAAGAAGATCACCTCTATACTCTGAATTCTGTTGACTCCTTGGCCAAGATCATACGTCTTTTGAGCACTACCCAAAGTGAAGTTTTTCAACATAAACTTGAAAAAGCGATTTGGCAGCGTTTACCGATAGATTTCGAAGATGTTTGGGAAGTAGCGATGGATCGGATACGGACGATGGCTCAAAGCCAGTCTGAGAATACCGTTGTCAATATCGATCTCGATTGGCTAGTTCGTGAGATCCAACAAAAATACCCGAATCTTTTTTATCATCTTGACCAGATACTGGAAGGAAAAAAATAACGAAGCGAGCGGAGTCTTACTATGAACACCAACGAACAGCTCATTCACCATTTGATCGATTCAGGGGTTTTGCATTCACAATCTCTCATTCACGCCTTTAAAGTATGTGACCGTATCCTTTTTATCCCGAAAGAACTATATCCCTATGCCTATGGAGACCGTCCTTTACCGATCGGAGTGGCACAAACCATATCGCAGCCCTACACCGTTGCCGTTATGCTGGAACTTTTACATCCTATGCTCGGCAACAGAGTATTGGATATCGGTTCGGGATCAGGCTGGACAACGGCGCTGCTGGCAACGGAAGTCGGAAAATCGGGATTTGTGGAAGGGGTTGAGATTATCCCCTCTTTGGTTGAATACGGAAATGCCAACTTACGCAAAATACCTATAGACAACGCATCGATCACGCTCGCTGATCCTTCAGCTTTGGGACGAGACGGCAATCTCTATGACCGTATCCTCGTTTCGGCAAGTGCGCCCGAAATGCCGACAAAACTCTTCGATCAACTCAAAGAAGGGGGAATACTCGTCATTCCTATCCAAAACAGTATTTGGCATATCACCAAACACGAAGACGGAACGCTCGATGCCTATGAGCTTCCCGGTTTTCAATTTGTCCCCCTTATCGTCTGAAAAAACGGATAACTCCTTTACGAGCCTCTTCTGCCGCCAATATAATAATTGTTACCGCACCAACCGCCCACCAATAGATCGGATCGAACGGATGGGTGCCGAAAACACTACTGAGCGGAGTCACAAAAATAAAAAGCACCAATATCCCGATCTCGGCAGCCACCCCGCCCCAGTAATAACGGTTGCTCCAAAAACCGATGGTGAATAACGAATCTCTTTGACTGCGGCA
Organism: Sulfuricurvum sp. RIFCSPLOWO2_12_FULL_43_24; assembly: GCF_001829605.1. Classification (NCBI taxonomy): domain Bacteria; kingdom Pseudomonadati; phylum Campylobacterota; class Epsilonproteobacteria; order Campylobacterales; family Sulfurimonadaceae; genus Sulfuricurvum; species Sulfuricurvum sp. RIFCSPLOWO2_12_FULL_43_24. The sequence continues at coordinate 15,055 of NZ_MIBT01000072.1, forward strand.
TGAGAGGCCGTTACCGATTTGGGCAAAAACAATAGCGGCAAAGGTCAAAGTGACCGCTTGAAGATACAACGGATCGCTCCACGACAAAGGTTCTCCATTCCAGCCGTGTGCGCTAAGGTAGAACCAAAAAAGTCCCATGGACATTACCGCACTCAACAATCCTAAAAAGCCGAAGGCTCTCAAATAAACACCGAATGTCAATATGTGATCTTTACGGCTTCGGGGGCGTTGATTCATCAACCCCTTATTGGGCAATTCTGCCCCCAGCGCCATCCCCGGAATAATGTCCGTTCCCAAATCGATCGCCAATACCAGCGGAACAGGAAGAGCCAAAGGGAGCCCGAATGCAAAAAAGAGGACATACGGTACCGCTTCGGGGAGATTGCTGGCAAGCATATAGGTGATAAAGCGGCGTATGTTTTCATAAACGGCTCTCCCCTCTTCTATCCCTTTGACAATCGTTGCAAAATGATCATCCATCAGTATCGCATCTGCGGACTGTTTTGCCACATCGGTACCTGATCCCATGGCAATACCGACATCGGCCCTCTTCAGTGCAGGTGCATCGTTGACACCATCACCCGTTACCGCTACCGTCTCTCCCATCTCTTTAAGAAGGGTGACAAGGGAAAGCTTCTGTTCGGGTGATACACGGGCAAATACATGATTATGATGCAACAGCCGCTTGATTGCCGCAGGGGGTAGCGTATCAAGATGTTCTCCGCTCGTTACCTCCGTACTCGCCGTAATGATTCCCGCACTCATCCCGATTGCACCGGCGGTCAGAGGGTGATCCCCCGTAATCATCACCACCCGTATGCCGGCTTTATGACACAACCCGACCGATTCAAGAATATCATCACGCAACGGATCGACCATGGCGATAAAACCGATAAAGCTCAACCCGTTTTCAGCCTCTTGCCGTGATGTCGGGAGCGTGCTGCACTCACGCGACGCAAAACCGATAACCCGATAACCCAATGCCGCCAATGCGTCATGTTTATCCATCAGTTTTTGGTATTCGCTCTCTGAAATCGGCTTTTTCCCCTCTGCGGTCATCACCTCATCGCACAACCTCAAAACTACTTCGGGTGCCCCTTTGGAAAAGATCGAAAATCCTCCGTTAAAAGAGTGTACGGTAGACATCCGCTTTAAATGATAATCAAACGGATACTCAAAGACAATCGGATATTCACTCCGTCGCTGTGCAACATCGGTATAGCTGAGGGCAAAAGTAAAAAGAGCTTGCTCTACCGGATCACCGTTTGAAGCATCGGCGCGGTTGCACAAAAGAGCGGCATTCAAAAGCTCTTGCGAGGGGGGCTGCTTTTCATCCTCTTCCCATGCCGCCACTTCCATCTTGTTTTGGGTAATCGTCCCCGTTTTATCGGTGGCTATCACCGTTACGGCTCCCAGATTTTCGATCACCGAGAGGCCGTTGACTAAAAATCCCTTGGAAGCCATCCGCTGTGCGCCAAATGCCAAAGCCAGCGTCACTGTCGGCAGCAGCCCCTCAGGGATCAGCGCAACCAATACCCCCAGAGAAAATAAAAACGTTTTCCATAATTCGTTATCTCCGAATCCTGCGAGGAGCATTAAACTTCCGGCAATCACCACGGATGTCAATGCGATCTGTTTCGAGATATGGGCTATCTCCTTTTGCAGATGGGTGCTACCCGAATCGACACTTTGGGTTAACACCGCAATCGCCCCGTAGCGACTCTCCTTGCCTGTGGCAAAAACCAGCCCTTGTGCCTCCCCTTTTACGACATAGGTTCCCGAATAGAGGACATTTTTGATATGATCGCTCCCTACAGCGTCTGCGGAGACGAGTTCGCTCTCTCCGGTGAGGGTACTCTCATTCACCCAGATATCCGATGATTGAATCAGATACAGATCAGCAGGAACTTTATCCCCCTCGCCAAGCAATACAATATCTCCGGGGACGAGGGAGCTTGCCAATACCTCACTATCAACACCACTGCGACGGACGCTAACTTTTAAGGGGAGCATATTTCGCAATGCCTCGAGACTTTTTTCAGTCCGATATTCCTGATAAAAACCGAATGCCCCGTTCAAAACAATCACAATAACGATAGCCCATCCGATGGGAAGCATATTGGATGCAGGGTCGATCCACGCAATAGCGAAACTGATGCACGCGGCAACCCACAGCAAAAGGGCAAAAAAATGGGTAAATTGGGCGGTTAATTTAGAGTACCAAGGTGGAGTGGGAATTTTAGAGAGGAGATTAAAACCGTGTTGAAGATGTCGTCGTTTAACTTCCTCATCGCTTAACCCCTCTTCAGAGGAATCGAACGTTAAAAACAGCTCGTGGAGTGTCATTGCATTCATATTTTAATGCCAAACCCCTTCAATAGCCG
>NZ_MIBT01000073.1:0-6646 GCF_001829605.1 Sulfuricurvum sp. RIFCSPLOWO2_12_FULL_43_24
TTATCCGTTATTATCCCCTGCCGCAACGAAGAGCGCTACATTTCCAAATGCCTCGATTCGCTGCTTGGTTCCACCTACCCCAAAGAAGCGATGGAGGTCCTTGTCGTCGACGGGCTCAGCGATGACGACACCCGCACAATCGTGACCGAATACGCTTTCCATCACCCTTTCATCCGCCTGATCAACAACCCCGAGCGTGCAACGCCGCAGGCGCTGAACCTCGGCATCACCGAAGGGAGCGGCGAATTCATTGTCATCCTCTCGGCCCACGGAGACTACCCGAATGACTATTTTGAAAAACTGGTTTCCGAATCGATCCGGCTGGACGAGGCGTGCACGGGCGGAGTTCTCAATACCCGCACCGTCTCTAATACCCCAACCGCAGCAGCAATTATCAACGTCCTCGAAGACCGGTTCGGAACCGGCAGCCGTTTCCGCAGCGGTGCTTCCAAAATCAGCGAAGTCGATACCGTCGCTTTCGGATGCTACCGTAGAGATGTTTTCGAGAAGTTTGGTCTCTTCGATGAGCGACTCATCCGAAACCAGGATATCGAATTCAACAAGCGCATCCTCCACGGCGGCGGGAAAATCTATCTGATCCCCGATGTTACCTGCACCTATTATGCACGCGATACCTATGCGGGGCTTGCCAAAAACAATTACCAAAACGGCTATTGGAATATCCTCACCCCCTATTACACTCATACGCTCCGTTCACTGAGTCTGCGCCATTTCGTGCCGCTACTGTTCGTACTTGGTCTAATCATTCCATCTCTGCTTGCACTGCTGTATCCGCCGTTTCTGTATATCAGCGGCATTTTGCTGTGCATTTACCTAAGTATTATCGCCGTCCGATCCTGGCAGATCAAAAACAATACGACGTGGCTTCACCAAATTGCTGCTTTCGTAACCCTACACTTTAGCTATGGGTTTGGAGGCATTGGCGGTATAATAGCGCTCACAAAAAAAATCCTGTTTCGAGGCTCTTTATGAATTTTTCACTCCCAAATGAGCGAACCTCAACGCTACACCTTATTCTCTTATTGGTTATCGCCTATACGTTCAGTGTTGGTATGCGGCTGATTTGGATCGACTGGGCTTCTGGTTTTCCTGAGTTTTATTGGAATAATCAGCTTATGATCAACACTAATGACGGCTATTATTTTGCTACCGCAGCACACAATGCATGGAGTCATATTTTTGATGCCAATCCCCGAATCGCAGCACCGTGGAGTTCGGCAACTATAGCACTCACGGCACTGCTCTCCAAAGTATTCCCTCTTGAGAACGTTGTTCTATACCTCCCCGTTTTCATCTCTTCCCTCGTCGTTGTCCCGCTCATTTTGATCGCGCGTCTTTTCAATGCCCCGTATTTCGGTTTTTTCTCCGCCTTACTTGCATCGATTGCGTGGAGCTACTACAACCGTACCATGGCAGGTTATTACGATACCGATATGTTCTCTGCCATGGCACCAATGATGATCGTTTATTTCCTGATCGCCACCACGATGAAAGAAAACATCAGATGGGCATTGCTCAGCGCATTTTCGATCATGCTCTATCCGTTTTTGTACGATCAGGGGCTATCAGTCATCTATGCGATAAGTATCTTTTACATGGGATATATGCTGCTCTTTCATCGGAAGGAGTCCTTTACCTATTATTCCATCGCACTCCTTTCAATTTCCCTCTTTTTATTGCCGGTGTGGATTAAACTCATCCTGATTACCGTTCTCACCCTCCTTTACCAGCGAGGGGTTCTCTCCACCCGTATCTTGATCGTCCTTGGAGCCGCTGCGTTTGCTGTATTTTTAGTCAACGGAAACGTCGCTTCACTGATATGGGCTAAAATCCTAAGTTATACGGCAAAAGGGACGGAAACTGAAGGGCTCCACTTTTTTCAAGTAACTCAAACAGTTCGTGAAGCGGGGAAAATACCATTTTCCGAAATTGCCAACCGTATCAGCGGTGGCACTCTTTTGTTGTTTATCTCCTTTATCGGCTATATCGCTTTGATTTTCCGGCACAAAGCGTTTGTATTGACACTCCCTCTTCTGGGAATTGGCCTCTTTTCCTTCTGGGGCGGATTACGCTTTACTATCTATGCCGTTCCGGTCGCGGCTTTAGGCGCCATCTATTTTCTCTATTTGATCACGGCAACCGCAACATCGCTGAAAATCAGATACAGCATCATTATCGCATCGACACTCATTTTCCTCGCACCTCATATTGTCCACATTCTGGAGTACAAGGTTCCAACCGTAATGAGTGCAAAAGAAGTTTCCACACTGGAAAAATTCAAATTGCTCTCCGATTCCAAAGATTACACTATCGCATGGTGGGACTATGGGTATCCCCTGTGGTTTTATACCCATACCAATACGTTGATCGACGGAGGGAAACACAATCACGATAATTTTATCGTTAGTGAAATTTTAACGACCTCATCGCCGACCGAATCGGCACGTCTTTCCCGCATCGCCATCGAAACCTATGTTTCTTCGGGATATAAAGAAATCACAGATACACTGTTCATAGACCAAAACGGTGTTCCGAAGAATGTGAACGACTACCTTGACACCCTTCGTTATCAGGAGTCCGTTGCACTTCCGGTAAAGACCCGCGATATCTATTTTTACCTCCCATGGCGGATGATCGATATTCTCCCAACTATCACACTGTTCAGTAATCTGGATCTCAATACACCCGATAACCGACAACAACCCTATATGTACAGTAGCATATCCATTCAAGATACCGGTAAAACGTTAAATCTCGGAAATGGCATCTCCGTATTGAAAGAAAAAAATATGCTGAAAATAGGGAATCAGGAGGTTCCAATTAAAGAGTTTTATCAAGTCGGATACGATCAAGCTAACAAACTGCAGGTCAATCGGCAACAGTTTGCCTCGGAAGGGCTGAACATCATCTATCTGGCGAGTTATGGCCGTTTCCTGGTCATCGACGACTTTTATCTGAACTCAGTCTATATCCAGATGTTCGTTTTTGAGCACTACGATAAAAATCTGTTCGAGCCAGTCATTCTTGACCCTATGACAAAAATTTACAAGCTCAAAATCTAAATGACGTTGCGCCAGAAAAAAATTAAACGCACCTTCGACATCATCGTATCCCTGATTGGATTGTCTTTAACATGGTGGGTCATCATTATCGCCTTTTTAATTGCGTCCGTCGAAACGTGTAGCAACGGCTTTTTCATTCAGATGCGTGTCGGACGGAAGGGAAAATTGTTTCCGCTTATTAAGATCAAAACCATGCGGCCGATTGAAAACTTCTCAACAACGATTACCACAGCATTCGATCCACGTATTACCCGCAGCGGCACGTTTTTTCGAAAAACGAAAATCGATGAGCTCCCGCAACTGATCAACGTCGTTTTGGGCCAAATGAGTCTGGTCGGTCCACGCCCGGACGTCAGCGGCTACACTGACACATTGATAGGCGATGATGCCGAAATCCTGACATTGCGTCCAGGTATTACGGGTCCTGCGACACTGAAATACAAGGATGAAGAAAATATTCTTGCATCACAGGACGACCCAAAACGCTATAATGACGAAATTATTTGGCCCGATAAAGTCCGCCTCAACCGCCGTTACATTCATGAATGGTCGTTTATGGGGGATATCGGTTATCTATGGAGGACCATTTTTTCATGAAACCCCGCCTATTTCTTTCTCCGCCACACATGAGCGGTCGTGAACAGCTCTACATCGCCCAAGCTTTTGAGAGTAACTACATCGCTCCTTTGGGACCGATGGTAGAACGATTTGAACAAAGTATTCGAGATCTTACCCTCTCTCCCAATGCACTTGCCCTCAGCAGTGCTACGGCAGCACTCCATCTCGCACTTCGTGTTCTGGGTGTTGGAACAGGAGATGTAGTTTTAGCTTCGAGCTTTACCTTTATTGGATCAATAGCCCCTATTCTCTACCAAAATGCTATCCCTATTTTTATCGACAGCGATTCAAGCAGTTGGAATCTCGATCCGTTCCTTATCGAAGAAGCGATCCGTAAAGCACCAAAAAAACCTAAAGCCCTTATCCTTACCCATCTCTACGGACAATGTGCCGATTTAGACAAAATCATTGCACTATGTAACCATCACGAAATAGCCCTGATCGAAGATGCAGCAGAAAGTCTCGGAGCCACTTATAAAGACAAGCAAAGCGGAACCTTTGGAACATTCGGAGTTTACAGTTTTAACGGTAATAAAATCCTCACTACTTCTGGAGGAGGAATGCTCGTCTCTCCCGACAAAGAACTCATTGATAAAGCCCGTTTTTATTCTACCCAAGCGCGGGATGATGCTCCTTATTATGAGCATACTGAGTATGGGTACAATTATCGTATGAGTAATATTCTCGCAAGTATCGGTGTGGCTCAAATGGAAGTTTTAACCGAACGAATCGCAGTTCGGCGTCAAATTTTTGAATGGTATCGCGAAATATTGCATGATATTTCTGAAATCACATTTATGCCTGAACTATCTGAGACTCGCGGTAATCGATGGCTTACTACCCTCATCTTTGAGCACTCAGATCCAAATGCCATTCGTCTTGCTCTTGAAACTGAAAATATCGAAAGCCGCCCTCTGTGGAAACCGATGCATCTACAGCCTTTGTTTAAAGATACTCTGTCCATTCAAAATGGTACCGCACAAAAGCTCTTTGAAAAAGGTCTCTGTCTTCCTAGCGGTACCCAAATGTCTCAAGATGATGTAATGAGAGTCTGTACCTATCTTAAAATGAGTCTTAAATGATTGAATGGCTCCGCCCCAGCAGCGCCAAACGTTTTGCTTTTTTTCTATTTTTTGACATCATTTTATCCTTATGTACCCTTTATGCAGCATATCTACTCCGTTTCAATTTCAATATCCCATCCGAATTTCTGCCCCCATTTTTTAGTGTAGCATTTACCCTTATCACCCTTAAGATTTTTTGGATTCATAAGTTTAAAAACTACACTATTGTTTGGCGTTTTTATGCCCTTACAGAGGCGAAAAATCTCTTTTTTGCCCTGATCATCGCTTACGGGATGCTGGCACTTATTCATACCCTCTTGCCTAATCTTTTTTATCCATTCCCCCGCAGTGTCATTATCATTGATCTCTTCCTCTCATTTGTTTTTTTAGGGGGGCTACGGCTTATAAAGCGATTAATGTTCGGATTTGGACTACACTATAATGATCTTAAACGCACCCTCTTTATCGGAATATCGCCCAATACGGCCAATCTCATCAAAAGTGCGCTAGAAGGTTCTCGTGAATATTATCCGGTCGGCATCATTGCAGTGCAAGAAAAAAACTACAATATGATCGGATCGTACCTTAACAATATCAAAATATCGGGTATGGAAGAGGTTCACAATCTGGTTGAGTCTAAAAATATTACTGCCGCTATTATCGACGGATCACTCTCCAATGAATACTTACGCGAAGCCTACCAACGCCTTAGCGATGCAGGTATTCGAGAAATCAAACGAACACGTTTGCTCGATGAGAGTGTCAATAAAATCGAGGAGCTCTCGATCGAAGAGCTTCTCGCACGCCACCCTAAAGATCTCGATACCCACACCATCGAAACATTTATCCATGGAAAAACTGTCCTCATTACCGGTGCAGGGGGAAGTATCGGGAGTGAAATTGCTATTCAATGTCACCAATTTAATGCCTTGCGGCTTATCTTACTCGACCATAGTGAGTACAATCTTTACCAAATCGGTGAAAAAGTCCCCTCTGCTGAGCTTTACCTATGCAACATCATCGATCGTGACACATTAGACACTATTATAGAGAAAACCCAACCCGACATCGTCATTCATGCGGCAGCATATAAACATGTTCCTCTATGCGAAGCAAATGTCCAAACAGCTATTATGAATAACGTCATCGGGAGCCGTAATGTTATTGACAGTGCGATAGCGCATAATGTTCCGAAAATTGTCATCATCTCAACCGACAAAGCCGTTCGTCCTACTAATGTGATGGGGACAACAAAACGAATAGTAGAGCTTTATGCCCAAAACGTCCCTCCGCAAAACAGTGAAATCGTAGCCGTCCGCTTTGGAAACGTCTTAGGATCCAGCGGAAGTGTTATTCCAAAATTTAAATCTCAAATCGAAGCCGGCGGGCCCATTACACTGACCCACCCCGATATTACCCGCTATTTTATGCTCATTAGCGAAGCCTGTCAGCTTGTTTTGCAGGCTGCCGCCATAGCACGTGGAGGAGAACTCTTTATCCTCGATATGGGTGAAAGTGTCAAAATCGCCGATTTAGCGCAAACAATGATTCGCCTTTACGCCTCACAACCTATTGATATTGTCTATACCGGTTTACGTCCCGGTGAAAAACTCTATGAAGAACTCTTAATCGATGAGAGCGAACAAAAAACGGCCTTCGAATCTATTATGATTGCTCGCTCATCTCCGTATCCGATTGAAATATTAAAAAATGATATTGAAAAGCTTTTGGAGAGCGATAACGCTATTGATGCGTTGCAGAAAATCGTACCGGAGTTTAAACCTTCCGGTACGTAAAGATTATAATTCTGTTTTTAACGCAGCACCGTTAGAGGCGTTGGAGACGAGGAGACTGTAGCGTTTGAGCCATTTGGAATGGATC
>NZ_MIBT01000074.1:0-18315 GCF_001829605.1 Sulfuricurvum sp. RIFCSPLOWO2_12_FULL_43_24
CGGCGCTCTGTGCGTTATACGGCGATGAGGTGACGATCATATCGACACCCGTAGCCGCATACTCGGCGATATTTTTGGCACTGATTCCCCCCGTAGCAATAAGGGTGATATGCGGATAATCGGTTCGGAGGATGTGGACGGCATCGGAGAGCTTGCTCAAGGGAAATTTTTCCAACTGGAGGATATCAGCCCCCATCCGGGCAAATTTCAGCGCCTGAGTGATGTCTTCGGTCTCCATGACGATCTTTTTCTCCAAATTGGCTTTTTTAGTTTTGTTCAATGCTGAGCCGAACGCTTCATCGGTAGGGAAGAAAACACGGTGATAATCGAAAATAAGGATCGATTCCGAAAGACCCAATCGGTGGGCAACTCCACCCCCTGATTCGACCGCTTTAATCGCGATTTTTTTCGTAAACGGGGTGGTTTTGCGGGTGGTGGCTACCACTATATCAGGATTGATACTACGGGCCAAGAGTACCGCTTCACGGGTATAAGTGGCAATACCGCTTGCGTAATCGAGGAGGTTTTGGACACTTTTCCAAATACGGTGGATATTTCCGGCTTCACCGTGGGCTTCGAGAAAGAGACTCTTGGGCGGGACAAGGGTTCCCGATTTGACGAACCCGTCGATTTCCAATCCGTACAGTCCGCACAGGCGTACCGCCTCTTCCATACACGAGACGACGAGAGGGCGCTCACGGGTAGCGAAAGTAATACGGGCTCGTTGATCGGAAATTTCCAAAGATGCGGTCGTTAGATCACCGTAGGGGACATCTTCGGCGAGGAGTGCTTCGAGTTCAAAATCATTGAGGGCAATCATATCGATGTCTCCCAGCCGATAAATGCCCAATTGACGGCACGGGGAGGGCGGTTTTGTCCTACGATCACCTCACGATAATACTCACGAGCTTTGTTCTGTTGTTCCTCATTTAACTCATGGACGCTCCAAAGCAATGATTCGATGAACTCATCTTCGGTATTGCTTCGAACACTTCCCCGTCCTGTTTCGATGTAATCGACACGAGGGAGATAGCCGTGAGAGTAGAGGATGATCGGAATATACCAATAATCGGGCTTGGTTTTTACCTTTTTCCCGATGAAATCGAGAATATTCATATCGACGAAACTCCCCCCGACTTTGTAGGTGAGATAACATGCCCTGCTTGCATGTGCCGACATTTTAGTGAGCGCCGCATCAACATCAGTAACCTCCATTGAGCGGGATGCGACGGCGATATCGATCTGCGGCAGGTGACTCCAGTCATCGTCCCAGCCGATATGATATGTTTTAATATTAGTTACCCCTTCTCTAGCGGCATAGGCTTTGAGCTCTTCGAGCATTAGCTCTGAGAAGTCGATGGCGATAACCTCTTTGACCTGTTTTGCAAGGGGGATTGCCAATGTTCCCGGTCCGCATCCGATGTCGAGAACCACTTCATCCCCGTTTAGCTTCATACGGGAGATAAAGTCGTTGACGTAGGGGCTGTTGATCGTTGAAAGTGCCATATCGGCTGATTTCTCATCCCAATCGGCACTGGTTTTGCCTTTAAAATCGGTGGTAGCTTTGTGTTCGCGGTACATGGCGGGAAAATTGATCGGTTCTAAAAACATTATTTTTCTTTACTCATAGATTTTGTAGTAGGTATATTATATCCGCTCGCTCTGAGAATCGATTGACTTTTTGCAGAACCCATAAAACGGAGAAACTTTTTGGCGGCGATCTGATTTTCGGGTGACCCGTTTTTGAGTCCGACCATTGCCTGATCGATTGGGTTATAGGCCTTACCATCCACTTCGACCCATTTGCCGACATTTTTCATCTCGGGAGAGAGGACAATCGATTTCGCCATAAACCCGACATCGACCGCTTTGGTGGTGACGTATGCGCCTACTTGAGAGATTGACTCGGCCGTGATGATTTTGCCTGCCGTCTTGTCGGCAACCTGATAGTATTTCATCGCGTTCATTGCTTCGATCCCGTACGGTGCCGTTTTAGGATTGGCGACAGCGATCTTTTTAACCGAAGGGTCGGCAACGATAGCAACGCCTTTGGAGAGATCGACTCCCGTATCGCTCCAGAGGATCAGTGTCCCGTACGCATACACCTGTGATGGCGTTGTCGTGTATCCGCTTTGAGCCAGTTTGGCAGGATACTCGACATCGGCGGAGAGAAACGCGTCATACGGCGCACCGCTCATGATTTGTTGAGTCAGTTTACCTGAGGCTCCGGTGATGATTTTGACATCGATTCCCGTATCTTTCGTAAACGCTTTAGCGATATCGGTAACAGCGTATTTCATATTGGCAGCAGCGGCAACCGTGATGGTTTGCGCCGCAAGGGCAGAGGCGAATGCGAGGGAAGTGACGATAAGCTTAAAAGGCTTCATATAAATTCCTTTATATCTGTTTTAATATAACGATAAACGCAAACCAAACATTGCAAAAACGGTTCGCAAAAAATGAGACAATTTCGTTATGTTTTGTAAGATATAACGAAATTATAAGGAAAATGGCTTAAAGTTTGTAGGAGAGTGATAAAGAAGGGTTATATGTATGGGTATCGTATGTATCGTAATGAAACAGAAAACTATAACCCAATAATAATATGACTTGGAGAGATAAGTGCGTAAGCGTTCATCCCCTCTGAGAGTTGTGCCGTATCTTTGGGATTCATTAGCGCGATTAGCTCGGTAAAAAGATCGAGAGCAAAGGTGATCTCATCCGTTTCATCTTGGGATTCGATACGGCTTATCGTCCCTTTGAGAGTGTTCATCGCTTCACCGCTTTTAGGGAGCGTGGTAACGATAGTGACATCGCTGGATTTGATGATGGCGTAGAGATCGCATCCGACACTAAGCCCCATATTACGGATCGATTTGAGAGTAATAACAGATTGGATCGTATGGCTTCCCGTCAGTGAGAGGGTGAGTATACCGTTAAGTCCTCTCTCTTCAATACTTAGAAGCGTTGCGGGGAGCTGATTTCGCGCACTGGTGGTGAGAAAAGTACGGCTGAGGATACGGGCAAGTCGTTCGGGATCATTGCCCGCTTCAGAAAAACGGTCGATAAACTGGCGATGAAGTTCGTTGAAACGGTGAAAGGTGGCGATGAGTTCGCGGGCATAGGGGGTTAGTTTCGTCCCTCCGCCCCCTTTGCCTCCCGTTGTCCGTTCTATGAGGGGGTGATCGGCGAGGAGATTCATCCCATTGATTCGTTCCCATGCCGCTTTGTAGCTCATCTTCATCTCTTTGGCGGCGGCATGGATAGAACCGATCTTATCGATATGCTCCAGCAGTTCGATTCTGCCTGCACCCAAAAAACTTTGCCCCTCTTTGGTGAGCCAGAAACGTCCGTCGATTTGCATTAGAGGGAAAAACTGTGTTTCATAGGAGGTTCGATGGCCTCGAGAGGATACGCACCGTTTAAAAAGAGGTGATTGGCCAATACCCCTTGCGCCAAAAGCATATCGGAACCGTCTTTATACGGCAGACCGCTCACTTTTATTTCGCGTAAAAACGGGGTCTCTTTACCGTAGATGACATCAACGGCCCCTTTTGAACGGGATAAGAGTTCTACGAGAAGCGCTCTTGGGATTGGCAACTCATCATCATTTAATCCAGCCGAGGTGGTATTGATAATAAGATCATATTCTGCGGCGGTAAAACCGTCCCAACAATATGCTTGTATCCCTTTTTGATGAAAAAAATCTAACCGTCCGGCTGATCGGTTCAGGATTGTAGGGGTGATTTCCCCGTGAGTCAGAGCGATGGAGAGGGCACGTGCCGTTCCTCCGGCACCGAGAATGAGGGCGTTACGTATGGGTCCGAACGATTGGATAGCACTCATAAAACCGTCCGCATCGGTGTTGTATCCAATCAATTTCCCTTTTTCCACGACGAGGGTATTGACGGCTTGTATCTCTTTGGCAATTCCGCGTACTTCATCACATTGCTGATAGGCTGCTTCTTTGTGGGGAACCGTGACATTTGCGCCGCTAAGAGCTTTGGCAAAAAAAACATCTCGCAGTTGTGATCCGTCTACAAGATGGGTACGACTGTAGCAAGCACAGACTTTGAGTGCTCTAAAAACAGAGTTATGCATCAGTGGTGACCTGGAATGGGCTATCGGATCACCAAAGATACTAAAGAGCTTCATTGCGCTTTAACCAAATCATCCAATGTACTGGTAAGGGCACCGAGTTTATTGGTCACTTCGAGATATTCGAGCTCATGAATTGAATCGGCAACAACCCCCGCACCTGCTTGCAAGATGACAAAATCGGGTTTAATCAGGGCGGTACGTATCGTAATAGCACTGTCCATGTTGCCGTCAAATCCGAAATACCCGATGGTACCGCTGTAAAACCCCCGCTTTACCCCTTCAAACTCTGCAATCAGCTCCATTGCCCGAATTTTCGGTGCACCTGTCATTGTACCGGCAGTAAATGTTGCGGCAAGGAGATCAAACATATCTTTGTTATCGGCGATTTGAGCATGAACATCGGAGACAATATGCATCACGTGCGAATAGCGCTCGACATGCATCATCTCCTCGACCCGTACGGTTCCGGTTTTAGCCACCCGTCCGACATCGTTACGACCCAAATCGATCAGCATTAAATGCTCAGCCAGCTCTTTGGGATCAGAGAGAAGCTCTTCTTCGAGTTCCAGATCGCGTTGAGCTGTTCCACCGCGTTTACGGGTTCCGGCGATCGGTCGGAGCAAGATGTCTCCGTCACTTAAGCGCACCATCACTTCAGGGGAACTTCCGACAATGCTGAAATCTTCGTATTCCATTAAATACATATAAGGGGATGGGTTTTTGAGACGTAAAACACGATAAAAACTAAACGGATCAACCTGAGCATGGCGGATATAGCGGTTGGTCATGAGGATCTGAAAGACATCACCGCTGAGGATCATTTTTTTGGATTCATCGACCATAGAGAAAAATTTTTCTTTGGTAAAGATGAACTCTCCACCCTTATCATTCTCGATTGTCTTGAGCGGTGTATAGTGATAGGGTGATTTAAGTGAGGTTTCAATCTCTTCAAAACGCCGAATTATTGAATCAACGCAGCTAAGCATCGTAATAGTTGCATTTTTATGGGAAACAACAAGGGCAAGTTTCGGGAGGATCAGATCCATATCGGGGATATGGGTTTGATCGGTAAGATTGTTCATTGAATCTTCAAGAACATGTTCAAAAACTTGCACCATATCGTATCCGATGTAGCCGATAAATCCGTCGATGTAACCGACACCCAGTTCACGCGCACGTTCACGATACGCAGATTGATCAAGTTTGTGATAATACTCTTTTAAAAAATCAAAAGGGGAGACATCAAGACGATTTGTATGACCTTGAATATCAGTATAGGTGGTTATTTTATCGCCATACGTGATACGTTCACGTGCACCGATAATGATAATAGTATAGTTTCCGGCACTGTTTCCGGCACTTTCAAGTAAAAAGGTGACTTCTGAGGGGAAAAGGCTTTTAGCCTTTTCATAGACGGCGATGGGGGCGAATTGATCGAGAGAAAAATGGCGTGAAGATATCACCTTATCCCTTTGTTATGTATGCATTAGATTCAATGTTGCGTTTTACGGTTCCGAGAACATCCCGTGCCGCTTTTTCACCTTGGAACGGCCCAATCATGACTTTGGTCATTGACCCGCTTGGTGAAGTGATGTATTTCAGACCGCTCGCATTGAGGCGATCAAATAAAGCTTTATTCGGCTCTTTACTGAAAGACCCTACTTGGATGTAATAGGTTCCTTCGGTTGAAGCGGCTTTAGCAGCAGGTTTTGCAACCGGCTCAACTGCCGTTTTTTCAGCGGTTTTTTGTACCGGAGCAGCAGCTGCTTTTACCGGAGTGGTTGCAGGTTTCACTGCCGGTTTTGGTTCCGTTGCAACTTTTTTAGGCTCTGAGGGTTTTACCGATTTAATGGTTGGTGTATTAACAACACTCGGGACAGCTTTAACAGGTTCTGCTCGCACCGTTTTAGGTTCCGGTTGAGCTTTTACCGGAACGGCAGCGGCTTTTACCGATACCGGTTGAGGTTGTGCTTTTGGAACCGTTGTAACTACGGCTGGTGCAGTTGTCGTGAGCGGCTTGGCTTGTTGAACAGGAACATTTTGCTGAGCAGTTACAGGTGCTGATGAAGGTTGAGCAGCTGTTGCGCTTGAGGGAGCATTCTGGAATGACTCTTGTTTGATCTTTTGGGCGATTTGTCCTAAATCTTGGGAAGCACTTTCATTGCCGCCTTCTTGGATCACTTCTACCGGTTCAAAAAGAGGGTCATCGATCACTTCAGTCGGTGATGAAGGCTCAGGTGGAACTGCCGCTTGCGGCGCTCGCTCATCGCTTTCACTTTTGAGTGAGTTCATAATGACCAAAACAATGATTAAAATCAAGGTAAGTGCAGCAATTGCTAACAAAAGTTTTTTGGTACTTGAGCCCGATCCGCTTTTATTGAGGATGATGTCGTTGAGTTCGTTTTTTTCTTCCATTGTGTATCCTTTGGATGGCTTTGCTTACATGTGCTTCGACCACGAAGCTCCACGCTCTTTTGCGTAAACCTCGTAGGGAAGATTGAGAATATTGTATTCCATTGGCAAATCGAGCGTTGGAAACATTCGCCACTGTTTTGGTTGTTTTGCGGCTAATTTCATGGAAATCATTTTACCCAGTTGATTGGCTTCTTGTAAAGTCGTATGCCCTTTATGGATATAAACATGCAGGTGTCCCGGTGTTTTTGTCTCAAAAGCGGTAAAATTGATAAATCCCTCTTCACGAAGAAGGAGTTGGGTTTTGTGGTAAAAACGCTGAGGATCGTTGCCGTTGTAATCGATAACGATATTTTCTACTTTGTCGAATTTATTAATCAAAGAGTGGGCAACGGTAATCTGCTTTTTGAGATGTTGATCAATAATGGTTTGGGTCAGAGATTTATCAATTTTTTCGTATTTATTAAAAAAAGTACGCCCTTTAAAATCGAGTTTATCAACAACATTATCATGTTTCAGCCAGTAATGATCTGAAATCATTTTGATCAGTTTCATATCCATCGATGTCATGGGCACTACCTCTTATTAATACGTAGATTGTTGATAGATAACAAAGTTTTTAGCTAATGCTTTCAACTCTTCTTTGATAGCGGCTTGTTTAGCTTCGTTTTCAATATCATCCAAAACATCGGCAATACGGTTGGCGATGAGTTCGAACTCTTTCTCTTTCATACCGCGTGAAGTTAACGCAGGACTTCCGATACGGACCCCTGAAGTCACAAACGGAGAACGTGTTTCACCCGGAACAGTATTTTTATTAACCGTAATTCCGGCACGTCCGAGAGCTGCATCGGCTTCTTTTCCACTAAAAGGCTTATTCAAGAACGACACCAAGATGAGATGGTTATCGGTTCCGTCACTGACGATATCATATCCGCGTTTCATTAACACGTCCGCAAGAACGGCAGCATTTGCTTTGACCTGTTTGGCGTATATTTTCCATTCAGGAGAGAGATTGAATTTAAATCCAACCGCTTTTGCCGCGATAACGTGAACCAACGGTCCACCTTGAAGAGCAGGGAAGATCGCAGAGTTAATTTTTTTCGCAATTTCCTCGTCGTTCGTCATGATCATACCGCCGCGAGGACCAGCGAGGGTTTTGTGTGTCGTTGTTGTTACGATATCCGCGTAAGGGAATGGGCTTGGATGCTCACCCGCACATACAAGACCGGCAATATGCGCGATATCGGCGAATAAAATTGCTCCAACGGCATCAGCGATTTCACGGAACTTAGCAAAATCGATTTCACGAGCGTAGGCTGAAGCACCGCACACGATGATTTTTGGTTGAACGATTTTAGCGATGTCCATAACACGCTCATAATTGATACGACCGTCAAGCTCTACACCGTAGGAAAAACTGTGGTAGTTTTTACCTGAAAAACTTACTTTTGAACCGTGAGTCAAGTGTCCGCCGTGGCTGAGATCCATACCGAGAAGTTTGTCTCCGGCTTGAAGTAATGCCGCATAGACCGCACCGTTTGCCGATGAACCTGAGTGGGGCTGAACATTGGCAAATTTACAACCGAAGAGTTCACACGCACGATCAATCGCCAGTTGCTCAACACCGTCTGCGTATTCACATCCGCCGTAGTAACGTTTTGCGGGATACCCTTCAGCGTATTTGTTCGTGAATACCGATCCCATCGCTTCCATGACGGCAGGAAGGGTAAAGTTTTCAGATGCGATCATCTCTAAATGATCGGTTTGACGTTCGAGCTCTTGCTCACATAGGGTATAAATTTCGTTATCGAATTCTTTGAGGAAACTCATTCTTCTTCTCCATTGTGGTTTTGGTTGGTTTGGTGTGGTTTCATTGCCGGGAAAAGTAATACATCCCGGATTGAGTGTTGGTTGGTCAGCATCATAACAAGACGATCAATCCCGATCCCTTGTCCTGCAGTAGGAGCCATACCGTAGCTGAGGGCGATCACGAAATCTTCGTCCATCTCATGGGCTTCATCATCCCCTGAGTCTTTAGCGGCCATTTGTCCTTCAAAACGTTCCAACTGATCGACCGGATCGTTCAGCTCACTGAATGCATTGGCAATCTCACGTCCCGCGATGAACAGCTCGAAACGATCCGTTAGTTCAGGGCGCTCATCATTGCGGCGAGCAAGCGGTGAAATCTCCACCGGATAGTGGGTGATAAAGGTCGGATTGATCAGTTTGGCTTCAACGAACTCATCGAACAGTTCCCCTTGGAGTTGACCAAGATTCATACCCGCATTGGCTTCGAGGTTTTTGGATTTCAAAAATGCCAAAATAGCTTCTTTATCGTTGACAATCTCTTCTGGAACTCCGCCGATGAGAGTGAGACTTTTGACGAGCTCGATCTCGCTAAACTGATCAAAATCGACTTCCAAATCGCCATAGGGAAGACGTTTAGGGAGGTTGAGATGATCAAACAGATATTCAAAATACTCTTTGGTAATAACAATCAAATCTTTATAGGTTTTAAATGCCCAATAAAACTCGATGGAAGTGAATTCAGGGTTGTGGGTCGCATCCATCCCCTCATTTCGGAAATTACGGTTGATCTCAAATACCGCTTCAAATCCCCCAACGATCAGACGTTTGAGATAAAGCTCTGGTGCTATCCGTAAATAGCGATCAATCCCGAGGGCATTGTGATGGGTAACAAAAGGTTTTGCATTGGCACCGCCTGCGATAGGGTGCATCATCGGTGTTTCGACCTCTAAGAACCCCTTGTCTTCAAAAAATCGGCGAGTTAAACTGATTACTTTAGAGCGGATATGAAACGTTTTACGTACTTCCGAATTCATAATAAGATCAAGATAGCGTTGACGGTATCTCATCTCTTTGTCTTGAATCCCATGAAATTTCTCAGGGAGCGGAGAGATCGCTTTGGTAAGGATGGTAAGTTTATCGGCATGAAGTGAGAGTTCACCTTGCTGTGTTACAAACGGATACCCGCTTACCTCGATGATGTCACCCACTTCGATCAATTTTTTAAAGACATCATTGTAAAAATTTTCAGGCAAATTATCACGGGCAACATAGATTTGGAGCATGCCGCTTTCGTCTTCGATTTTGAGAAAGCTTGCTTTCCCCATGAGTCGATAAAGTTTGATCCGTCCTGCTACCGTGTAATGGCGATGTTCATCCCGTTTTTCTTCGATTTGAAACAAATCGGAGTTAACATTGTGAAATTTATCGATGGTTGTATTACGGCATGAATTATTTGCATAAGGATCAATACCGATTGCTCTCAGTGCATCGGCTTTTTCGATTCGTTGTTGTACGTATTGATTTTCAAATACCAATGGGTTTCCTTTCTTAAAGTATGTTATTTTTTAGGGTTTGTTTGACAGTTATTGCAAATTCCGTAAATCTGCATTGAGTGCTCTTGCATTACAAAACCCAGTGCTTCGGTAATTTGCTTTTGACGTTGTTCGATCTCTTCATCCACAAATTCGGTAATGGCTCCGCATTTAGTACAAATAACATGGTCATGGTGATCTTTCGCCCCTAACTCATATTTTTTTCCCTGCGCACCGAAAGAGAGTGACGTTACCATATCCGATTCTTCGAGAAGAGATAACGTTCGATAAACGGTTGCAATACCGGTGTTGAGATCAGGATGCTTTTGTTGGATCAGATGGTGAAGACCCTCAGGTGTCAGGTGTTCATCGGAGTTGTAGAGCATCTCTAAAATCACTTCGCGTTGAATGGTAAACTTTAATCCATTGGCTTTTAAGAGCTGTTTGAAATCCGTTAACAGTTTGTTGTATTCAATCGTACGTTCGGTAAAATCAGTATATGGACTCATAAATTATTTCCCCTTTTTAGAATCGGAAGTCGATGGATCTTTTTCAATGTCTGAACTATTGCTATCACTTTCGTTATCATCACCCATGAGTGAAGTGACATCTTCGGTTTCGATATGCAAAATAAAATCTCCGGTTGCAAACATCGGCTCATAGAAAAAACTGTCGGCCATTTTTTCTCCAAAATTTTCTCGAATCGCAGTGACGCTAAAAAGAGCATAAACAATGATGGAAAGGATGAAGAAAAACTTGCTGCTTCCGATAACAAAGCCCAAAATACGATCAAGCGGACCCAAACCGCTGAGAGTACTGAGTTTTTTAAATCCTGCTCCTAATGCGACCATTAAGAGCCAAAAGATACCCAACGCAAAAATAAAACCGACTAAATTAACAGCGGTGGCTGTTTCAAAATGAAAGAGCGTATCACTTAAGATTTTTCCGATCAATCCGCCAAGATGAGAAGCGACAAAAACACCCCCCACTATACCTGCCAAACCGAAAACTTCTTTGGAAAAACCGTTTAAAAGCCCTTTCAGCCCTAAAAGTAAAACGATTGATCCCACCGCAACGTCAAAATAATTCAAATCCATTAAAGCTCCATTTCCAAGCGGTCTTTACCGTTATTTTTCGCCCGATAGAGGGCTTTATCTGAACGATCAATAATCGCATCGATTGAGTCAGCTGTGATCACTTTTGTCAAACCGATACTGAGTGTAACCGGTATTTGTTGATTCTGAAACAGCGGCTTGTTGTTGCGGCAGAGGCTAAGAAGCCGCTCAGCGACCAGTTTTGCACCTTCCAAATCGGTACGGTTGAGGACAATAATAAATTCTTCTCCTCCAAAGCGGTATACTCGATCACCATCGCGAAGGGCTTTTTTAAAGAGTTTGGCGATAAAAATCAGAACCTTGTCTCCGGCGACATGACCGAAGCGGTCATTGATCTGCTTAAAGTTATCCAAATCAATCATCAAGACAAAAATTTCAAAATCAAGGATTCCTTTTTCAAGGATAACTTTTAGATGTTCTTGAAGTGCATAACGGTTGTAGACTTTTGTGAGGGGATCAAGAGATGTTTTTAGTTCTAATGTTTTTACTTGTTCCAAAAGACCGTGTATAACTTCGTTGGCACGGGATACTTCGTCACTGAGATGATTTTGTATATCGCTGAACTTTTCACTGATTTTTCCGAAATCGATGAGGGTTGACCCCGCCGTTTCATTCAGTAATTCAGCTTGCCTCTCACTAATTTCTTCGATTTTTTCATTGGTGCGCGAATACGATTCGATACTTTTTTGTGCGATCTCTTTGTACTCTTCGCTTGTCGTGTTACGATAGGCTAAAAGATCAAATTCACCCGATGCATAAGCATCCAGAACTTCATGGGTTGCGGTAGCGATGAGTTCGGCAAATTCTGCCGGATCTATCGTTGCTTGCCGGTTGCTAAGTGACTCTAATTGGACAGAGAGCTCTTTGCAAAAATAGATTAGTAAAGGGTTAACTTGGTTGGTATCCACCATATTACCTTGCATTGCATGTATTTTGAGATGTTTGAAAAACTCTTTCCAAATCGTTGAAAAAGGGTGAAATAGAACTCTCTAAATGTAATGCCATTATACTTTTTCAAACATAAATCTAACTTTTGCTTCACCCAATCAGTCCTCTTTTAGGATAAAAGGATAAAATTCGTCCATTAACAATATATGGTGCGAGAGCACGCAGGAGATGATATGAGCACATGGAGCCGATCAAGCTGGAGAGAAAAACCGATTAAGCAGCAGCCTACTTATCCCGATCAAGGGATTTTGGAAGAGGTTGAATCAAAGCTTCGTAATTATCCTCCACTTGTTTTTGCGGGCGAAGCACGTACACTCAAGAAAAATTTAGCGGATGTGTGTGAAGGGAAAGCCTTTTTGCTCCAAGGGGGAGATTGCGCCGAGAGTTTTTCAGAATTCCATGCCCACAATATTCGTGATACGTTCAAAGTCATGATGCAAATGGCGGTAGTAATGACCTTTGCCGGAGGTGCTCCGGTGGTTAAAGTGGGGCGTTTAGGAGGACAGTTTGCCAAACCTCGCTCTTCGGATACCGAAACGATAGAGGGTATTACTCTTCCGAGTTATCGTGGAGATATTATCAACGGTGTTGATTTCAATGCACAAGCGCGTATTCCTGACCCTCAGCGTATGGTTCAAGCCTATAACCAATCTGCGGCTACTTTGAATCTTCTTCGCGCATTTGCTTCGGGCGGTTTAGCTGATTTGCACCAAGTTCATGCATGGAATTTAGGGTTTGTCGGACAAAATGAGATGACCAAAAAATACGATGAACTTTCCCGTCAAATCGATGATTCACTTCGCTTTATGGCGGCTTGCGGGATCACCTCCGACAACTACCGTACGTTGCGCGAAACCGATTTTTATACTTCGCATGAAGCATTGTTACTGAGCTATGAAGAGGCATTTACGCGTCAAGATTCATTGACCGGTGAATGGTACGATGTATCCTCACATATGCTTTGGATCGGCGATCGCACCCGTCAGCTGGACGGAGCACATGTCGAATTTATGCGCGGTATCAATAATCCTATCGGTGTCAAAGCGGGGCCGTCGATGGATCCGGAAGATTTGATCCGATTATGTGATATCCTCAATCCGAACAATGAAGCAGGACGCTTGAATGTCATCGTCCGTATGGGTGCGGATAAAGTAGGCGATGGAATGCCTGCCTTGATCCGTGCGATCGAGAGAGAAGGTAAAAAAGTATTGTGGAGTTGTGATCCGATGCACGGTAATACAATCACAAGCAATGGCTATAAAACTCGTCCGGTCGATTCGATTCTAACTGAGATGAAACAGTTCTTTCAAGTCCATAAAGCTGAGGGGACATACGCAGGCGGTGTGCATTTGGAGATGACGGGGAAAAACGTCACAGAGTGTCTCGGAGGTTCATTTGAAATTACTTCAGAAAATCTCAAAAGCCGTTACCACACCCATTGTGATCCGCGCCTTAATGCAGACCAATCGTTAGAATTGGCTTTCTTGATCGCTGATACGCTCAAAGAAGCGCATCGTTAACCTCACCGTTCGCCCTGAGCTTCGTCGAAGGGTGTTCATGGTTCGACCAGCTCACCACGAACGGATGAGAATACGCTCGTTCTTTTTTACTTCTTCTGACACTCAGGGCACGTTCCCGAAATAACAATCGATACTTCATCTGCTGCATAGTGACTCAAATCCATCGATTTTTGAAGTAAAGAGGCCGGGTCAAAAGGTATGTCTTTTAATTCACCGCAGCATTTGCACATGACATGCGCATGAGCTTCTTTCTCAATTTCATATTTGGTTTTTTGCCCCGGAATTTTTACTTCACGAATCAGGCTGACATCCATCATCGTATGGACATTTTTATACAGGGTTGCTAATGATATTGAGGCAAATTTTTTGCGAATCGCTTGATACAGATCATCAATACTGATATGCCCTGAATGGTGCATAAGTTCAATAATTGCCATCCGTTGCGGTGTAGCTTTGAGCTGATGATGTTTGAGTAAATGTTCATGTTTCATAATTCATGATTATAAACGATTATAGGTTCGATGTTCCATAAAAAAGAGGAGAAGAGCAGAGTGTTGAAATAAACTTTAAGAATTCCCCTCCATTGAGGGGAAATTTTAGAGGGATTCGATGACTCTCAGTAACTCATCGGGCTTATTGGAGTATTGCAACGCGATCTCTTTAGTGATCAGCTTTTTACGCAAAAATTCGACAATCTCTTGTGTTTGTGTTGTCATGCTTGTACCGGTTTGGTTGAGCTGCATTTGTGAATAGAGTTGATGTACTTTGTCCTCACGAATAAGATTCGAAATTGCAGGGTTGGTAATCATCAGTTCTTGCGCCGCAATACGACCGCCTCCGATTTTTGGGAGAAGCGCTTGAGAGATAACGGCGATCAATGAGGTTGAGAGCTGTGCTCGAACCTGCGGCTGCTCGTCTCCGCTGAAAACGTCGATAATACGGTTGATGGTTTGAGGTGCGGAGTTGGTATGGAGTGTTCCAAAAACCAGGTGACCGGTTTCTGCTGCGGTTAGTGCGGCAGTGATTGTCTCTTTATCCCGCATCTCCCCGATCAGGATAACGTCAGGGTCTTCACGAAGGGCATATTTGAGTGCGGCCGAGAAGCTTTTGGTATCGGTACCGATATTACGGTGAGAGAACAGCGATTTTTTATTGGTATGGACAAACTCAACGGGATCTTCAACGGTAATAATATGACGGGCTTCATTGAGATTGATCTCATTGAGCATTGCCGCCAATGTGGTTGATTTACCGCTTCCGGTTGGTCCCGTTACGAGGATAAGCCCTTTTTCCCGTTTAATAAGCTCTTTAAATATTTTTTTTGCGTTCAAATCATCGAGTGAGGGGATAGTAACGGGGATAATACGAAAGGCGCATGCGATATCATCCATCGTTTTGTAGTAGTTGGCACGAAAGCGGCCGACATCAGGGATAACGATTGAAAAGTCAAGCTCATTAGCCTCTTCAAACGCTTTTTTTTGCTTTTCTGTGAGGAGGGAATAGCCCATCTCTTCAATATCACGGCCATCTAAAACGGGTAAATTAAGGGCAACGAGCCGCCCATCGATACGAATTTGGGGTTCAGAACGGCTAACGAGGTGAAGATCTGATGCTTTATACGCAACGACACTCTTGAGGAGTTTATAAATATCCAATGCTGCATTCATGAGAGTAATATTCCTTCGTATTGAGATGGATCAAAGCCGACGATGAGTTTATCTTTAAATTCAATAACCGGACGTTTTATGAGGAGATTGTGGTTGCTCATCCACTCTATTTTTCCGTTGTCGTCCAAATTATACTCTTTTAGACCCAAGGTTCGATAGGTGGTCCCTTTGGTATTTAAAAGGGTAGAAATCGGAGCTTGAGCAGACCATGACTCAATTTTTTCATGAGAAACGGGAGTAGTTTTAAAATCGTGAAAGGTATAAGCGATGGCGTGAGTATCCAAAAACTTAAGCGCTTTTTGGACACTTCCGCAACTTTTAATTCCGTAGATATGTGTCATGTTCTACTCAATGATTTTCGGAACGATAAAAAAGTGATCTTGAGAATGAGGTGCATGGGCCAAAATATCATCATTGATCGCTCCATTTACGTTGCCGATGTCTTCACGAAGCAGGGTTGAATTTTCTGACATCGCAAATGTTGCTTCTACTCCATCGGTAGGAAGCTCAGAGAGGTTATCGACAAAAGAGACGATTTCACTGAGTTGCGCTATCATCTCCTCACGATGTTCTTGCGGGATTTGTAAGTAAGAGAGTTTTTCTAAACGTTGTAAGAGTTTTTCATCAATTTGCATGGTTAACCTAAGTCGTGATAAATTTATAGAAATAATTGTACCCTAAAAAAAGGTTTACTAAACTTTAACGTAGGGTGAGATATTATTACCCCAATTAATGAGCAGTAATAACAGGAGCCGTTTTGAGTCTAAAAGAGAATATGGATGCCCTCAAAGAGGAGCTGAGTTCTGAAGAGAAGTTTTTTGAAAGCGCTGTACGAACGGAACGTTTTGTTAAACGATACCAAAAGCCTTTAATAGCGGCAGTAGCTGCGTCATTACTGGCTGTGAGCGGTGCTATTGGATATCAAGCGTATAGTAACGCAAAAATTGAAAGTTCAAATGCGGCATTTAACGTTTTACTGACCAACCCGAGTGATGCAACAGCAGAACAAACGCTTAAAAATGACAATCCTGCATTGTACGATGTGTGGAAACTTTCCCGTGGAATTGCCCAAAACGATGTAACGATTCTTGAAGGGCTTAAAAACTCCCAAGCTTTCGGTGTTGCCGATATCGCATCGTATGAAGCTGCTGCTATTAAGAACGATACTGCGTCGCTTGAGCAATATACGAAAAAACAAGGGGCCCTGTATAAAGATCTTGCATTACTGGAAGTTGCTGTTGCATCTATTGAGAAAGGCGACATTGCAGCGGCTCATCAAAAAATTGCGCAGATCAGTGAAGAATCACCTATGTATCAAGTTGCCAGTGCACTATCGCATTATGGAGTAAAATAATGAAATTAACGACATTGATACTATCTTTGGGTGCGCTTGTTTTATTTAGCGGATGTTCACACAAAGAGGTCTATAAGCCTGAAAACGTGAAGGGTGAATGGCGGAATGCCGGACATTTAAGTGCTTCTATTGCTCAATCAACACAATCAGCTGCATTGTTGGATAACGGTCGTTTGTTGACCAAAGAGGGGGAGAAAAATATTAAAATCCCTGAAAACTACCGTTTAATCAATGCAAATGGCGCATGGGTAATCACCGAAAGTCCTGAGGGAAATCTCGTCCTTTTTCCGGAAGACGGAACCGATGCTAAGGTAACTTTTGAACTCAAACGCGGTGTTGCTGCAGCGAGTATTCAAGACGATAGCGTTGCTATATTGTTCACCAATAATGAAATGGCAATTTATTCGCTTGAGAGCAAAAAACTCCTTTTTAAAGAGTCTTCCAATGCTCCTATCGCTGTTGATGCCCGTGTTGCAAACCCCCATTTCCTGAAAGAATTGGTACTCTTTTTAACCCTTGATGGAAAAATCGTCATTGTTAACTCGGAGACAAAAAAGGTTCTCCGTTCGGTTGTTGTCAGTTCGGATGAATTTTTTAACAATATTACCTACATGAATGTTGTTGATAATAATCTGGTGGCATCGACCGGCACGGCGGTATTGGCGCTTTCGCAAAAAGAGGCGCGTGAAAAATATGAAATCCGAAATATCGCTTATACCGCTGATGGTATTTGGCTGACGACCAAACAAGGTGAAATCATTGCTCTTAGCCCGACATTGCAATTTAAAGCGAAAAAGAAATTTCCGTTTGCTCACTTTGTAGGGATCAGTGTCCAAAATGATCGTGTTTACGCGTTGGAGCAAGAGGGGTATATGATTGCCCTGACCAAGAACCTTTTGGCGTATGATGTTTATGATATCGACATGGACAGCGATAACAAAATTTTCCTTGGAGACGGACGTTTTTATTTTGACGACCGCTATATCAATATCAAATAATGTCGAAAGAGCTTGAGGCTTTTATCGAATATATTACGGTTATCAAAGCGCTGAGTCCTCGAACGATTACAGCCTATAGCCATGATTTAAATGAAATCGAGCATACTTCAGAGAAAAGTCTTACAGAGCTTGATTCCAACACGGTTTTCCGTGTTCTTGGAACGATTGCGAATAAACGAACGCTTAACCGTAAACTCTCTGCATTTAACTCTTTTCTCGATTTTTGTCACCGTAACCGCTTTAATTCTGTATCTTCCAAATTTGCCCTCTCCAAAGTTCCGAAAAATCTCCCTAAATACCTTAGTTTTGAAACCATCCAATCCGGCCTAAGATTAGTTGATCGGAGCGAATGGATTGGCCTACGAGATTATGCACTTCTCCTATTTTTATACGCGACGGGAGTTCGTGTCAGTGAATGTTTGATGGTGGAAGAGGGGGATATCGAAGGGGAATGGCTTCGTATTCGTCACGGAAAAGGGGAAAAAGAGCGTTATGTCCCCATTGCCCCTGAGGCGTTAAAGGCACTTCGTGTGTATCAAGAATCGTGCCCCTATCGGCGTTCACACCTTTGGCTGAACTACAGAGGAGAGTCTCTCAGTCGAATTTCTGCGTTTAAAATCACCCAAAAATATCTGGGTGTCTCTCCCCATGCATTGCGTCATTCATACGCAACGGCATTGATACTCGGCGGGGCTGATTTACGCGTTGTCCAAGAGTTACTGGGACACGCATCACTGTTGACGACACAGATATACACCCATGTGCAAAAACAGAATCTTCAAGAGACGGTATTGAAACATCATCCGATGGCACATTCTTGATCTTCGTCAAGAAACTATTTTCTTGTTAAAGTTAT
>NZ_MIBT01000075.1:0-4562 GCF_001829605.1 Sulfuricurvum sp. RIFCSPLOWO2_12_FULL_43_24
ATGCCGCGAAACCGACGTTTTAATGCCATTGCCGATTTATCTCTCTCACCGTTTAGCGGAACGTTTAGCCCAAGTACGTAAAGAGGGGATTATCCCCTACCTTCGCCCTGATGGCAAAACACAAGTAAGCATTCGTTACGTTGATGACAAACCGGTGTCGGTTGAAACGGTTGTTGTCTCTACACAGCATGCTCCTGAAATTTCTCAGGAAAAGCTTCACGCCGATGTTATTGAAGAGGTTATAAAGGCTGTTATTCCAGCCGATTTGATGTCTCCGAATATCGTCTATCATATCAACCCGACCGGTAAATTTGTCATCGGCGGTCCACAAGGCGATGCAGGGCTGACGGGACGGAAAATTATCGTCGATACGTATGGTGGAGCTTGTCCTCATGGCGGCGGCGCATTCAGTGGAAAAGACCCGACCAAGGTTGACCGCTCAGCTGCCTATGCTGCACGTTATGTTGCTAAAAATCTTGTTGCATCGGGTGCATGCGAAAAAGCGACAATCCAAGTATCTTACGCCATCGGTGTTGTTAAACCTATTTCCATTATGGTCAATTCTCATGGAACCTCTGTTGTACCCGAAGAAAAACTCGAAGCGTGCGTCAAAGAGCTCTTTAACCTAACCCCAAAAGGGATTATAGAATCGCTTGATTTACTCCGCCCGATTTATCGTAAAACAGCAGCTTATGGTCATTTTGGACGTGAACTTCCTGAATTTACATGGGAAAAAACAGACAAAGTTGACGCAATTAAAGCCTACCTAGGGCTCTAAATTACACTTCCGTAACACTCTTCAAATAATCTTCATTCACCCACCTTATTTTTTAGGTGGGTTTAAAATTCTTCTGTTATAGTTAGCCCATATTTATATTAACCAAGGAGAATCCTATGGCAGTAGTCATTAATGATACCTGTATTAACTGTGGCGCTTGCATCGACGAGTGTCCGGTAGAAGCGATCGTAGACGAGGACGATAACCCAACAGGTGAAGAAGTTTATTACGTTTACGCTGACAAATGTGTCGAGTGCGTCGGTCACCACGATGAGCCTGCATGTGCAACTGCCTGTCCGACTGAGGGTTGTATCACATGGGATGAAATCGGTGCAAGCCCATCTCACCGTGATGATGTTACCGCTGAAATGCGTTCTTCAAGAGCAAACGTCGTTAACTAAGATGTTTAATAACCAAAGGGATTATTTCCCTTTGGTTACGCAATTTTCCTTCTCTTTTCTTTCTTTCTTCATCTTTAATCTTACTTAAATTATTGTTTGGCTATAATCCCGTTCTATTTTTTACACACAAAACAGGAGCATTGATGGAACAAACATTGTCAATCATCAAGCCAGACGCCGTAGCAAAAGGTGTCATCGGTAAAATTTTGGATCGTTTCGAAAGTAACGGCCTTAAAATCGCGGCTATGAAAAAAGTTCAACTCTCACGTCAAGACGCAGAAGCGTTTTACGCAGTACATGCTGCACGCCCTTTCTTCAACGACCTCGTTGATTTCATGGTAAGCGGCCCGGTTGTTATCACTGTTCTTGAAGGCGAAAACGCTGTTCTTACAAACCGTGATTTAATGGGTGCTACAAATCCTAAAGAAGCTGCAGCTGGAACTATCCGTGCTGATTTCGCTGAAAATATCGATGCTAATGCAGTCCACGGAAGTGACTCTGCTGAAAATGCGGCAATTGAAATCGCATTTTTCTTTTCAGGACGCGAAATTTCGTAATTGTCATGAAAATAACATTTAGAAAATTGGGATCACAACCGCTTCATTTTGAGGCAAATAGTGACAATGCATTTTTTTCGGGTGATTTAATCCTGAAAAAAAGCAATCTTGCCCAATTAAACGGTACAATTACAGGGAGTATTTCGATTCCTTGCGATATTTGTGCCGAAGTGGTAGAAAAATCTTTACATGAAGATATCTCTTTTTACCTAAGCGATGGGATATATGAAGGCAACGACGAAGAGTTGGATGTCGTCGAAATCGACCGATCAATGATTGATATGGAAGAGCTTCTCAAATCGGAAATCGAACTGATCAAAAGCGACTATTTTTGTTGCAAAAACTGCGAAGGAACCTCGTTAGATCGAGAGTTCTAAAATCTAAATAGAAAGGGATAAATACTATGGCAGTACCTAAAAGAAGAGTGAGTCATTCTCGCGCCGCAAAACGCAGAACTCACTATAAAATTTCTCTTGCACGTCCGGTTAAAGATAAAGACGGCACGTACAAATTGTCTCACTATGTCAATCCGACCACCGGTGAGTATAAATAATCGATGATTAGAATTGCAATTGATGCAATGGGCGGGGACTTCGGTCCCGAACCGATTGTTAAAGGGACACTTGAAGCTCTCAAAGAAGTGAAGTTTCAACCAATTCTAGTTGGTAAAAAAGATGAGATCTTATCTTTATTACCCAAGGGCTATAAAGATAAGATTTTAATTGTCGAAGCGGATGACGTCATCGATATGGGTGATGCGGCTACCGATGCGCTTAAGCGCCAAGAGAGCTCAATCTACAAAGCGGTTGAGTTGGTCCGTAACGGTGAAGCTGACGGAGTTGTCAGTGCCGGACACAGCGGTGCTACCATGACATTGGCAACACTCCGACTCGGGCGTTTAAAAAATGTTTTGCGTCCTGCATTGGTAACCTCAATGCCGACCAAAAGCGGCAAACGCAGTATCTTGATGGATGCCGGTGCCAATGTTGACTGCAAAGCAGAACACCTTTTCCAATTTGGGATTATGGGATACTACTACGCTCAAGATATGTTTAAACTGGACAATCCGCGCGTCGGTTTGCTCGCCAACGGTGAAGAAGATTCCAAAGGAAACGAAGTTACCAAAGAGACTTTTAAGTTGCTCGAGGGACAAAAAGGGTTTATCGGTAACGTCGAAGGTAACAATATCTTTGATGGCAGCTGTGACGTCATTGTATGTGACGGGTTCATCGGTAATCTTGTTCTCAAGGCTTCCGAGGGGGTAGCATCAACAATCAGCTACTTTATCAAAGAGTACATCCGCAAATCACCGGTAGCAATTACCGGCGCACTCTTAATGCGTAAGGTCTTTAAGTTACTTAAAAAGCAGATCGATTATGCTGAAATCGGCGGAGCACCGTTAGTCGGTATCAAAGGGTGTGCTATTGTCAGTCACGGTAAAAGCAACCCTAAAGCGATTAAAAATGCAATTTTTCAAGCCATTCGCTATGTTAATACCGGTGTAAATGAGCATATTGAGAATCGTCTCGAAGAGCTTAAAAAATAAACTTCGATCCCTTATAAAGGCTAATTATGTACGCTGCGTTTCGTTCTATCGGAGCTTATGTTCCCTCTAAAATCCTTACCAATGCTGAGCTTGAAGTAATGGTCGATACCACGGATGAGTGGATTACAAAACGTACCGGTATTAAAGAACGTCATATTGCTGCGGAAAACGAAACCACCAGCGATATGGGGGTGAAAGCAGCCGAAAAAGCGATTGAGCGTTCTGGACTCGATAAAAGCCAAATCGATATGCTCATCTGTGCAACAATCTCCCCTGATTATTTTTGTATGCCTTCAACGGCTACGATTATCGCTACCAAACTCGGATTGGAAAAAGTCACCGCTTTTGACGTATCCGCCGCATGCACCGGATTCGTCTATGCGCTAAGTATCGCAAAAGCCTTTATCGAATCAGGAATGAAAAAAAATGTCCTTATCGTTGGCGCAGAGAGACTGAGTAGTATTACTGATTACAGTGATCGCGGTACTTGCATCCTCTTTGGTGATGGTGCCGGATCAGCGGTTATCAGCGCTACCGAAAATAAATCCGAAGCCATCATCGATATCCATACGGGGTCTGATGGTTCATTTGCTGATTTGCTCATGACACCCAACGGCGGAAGCGGCTCAGTGCATGATGAGCTGGATCGTGAAGCGGCAGGGTGTTTTATGCGTATGAAAGGGAATGAAACCTTTAAAGTGGCGGTTCGTACCCTCACCAGCGATGTAATCGATATTTTAGAGCAAAATAATATTGCTTCTACAGAAATCAAGCATTTCGTACCGCATCAAGCCAATTACCGCATTATTAAAGCAGTCGGTGACGCCCTTGATCTCAAAGAGGAGCAAGTAGTATTAACGGTAGAAAAATACGGTAATACCTCCGGTGCATCTATCCCTATGGCTATCAATGATATCTATGAGTCAGGACGCTTGCAAGAGGGAGATTTGATGCTTCTCGATGCGTTTGGCGGCGGTTTAACATGGGGAAGTGCCTTAGTTCCGTTTGCCGGAAAAGGTAAATAACCACCCTCTTTCGCTACAATAAATGACTTTTTTAAAAGGTCATTTATGCTTTATTCCAATACTCTCATCACTATAGAACTCCACGAATCCGAAATCCCTTGGTTAAAAATCTTTACTCATGCTCCCCATAAAGAGTTCTCTGAATGCTCAAGCGAAGAGAAAAAAATGATTTGGGAATCTCTCGACATCATTGAAAAAGTGATGCTGGAGTATTTCAAACCTACTAAAATCAATATTGCTTCATTTGGAAATATG
>NZ_MIBT01000076.1:0-1076 GCF_001829605.1 Sulfuricurvum sp. RIFCSPLOWO2_12_FULL_43_24
AAACAGCGTGATGCAATCACCTCTGAGCAGGCAGGGACGACACGTGATGTCAAAAAACGTGTTGCCGTAGTGGTAGACAAAGAGGTAGAGATCCTCGATACGGGTGGATTGGATGAGGGGTGTGAACTCTTTGACCGCATTAAAGAGAAATCTCTCAAAGCGGCACATGAAGCCGATATCATCCTTTTTATGGTGGATGGGAAAAGTCTCCCTGAAGAGGATGATAAAAAACTCTTTTACGAGCTTGAATCGATGGGGAAAGCGATTGCTTTGGTCGTTAACAAAATCGATAATGACAAGATGCAGGAAAAATTGTGGGAATATTATGAATTTGGAACGAACCGAATTTTCGGTATTTCCGTTTCCCATAATCGTTCGGTTTTACCGCTTCTCAACTGGATCGCTTCCGAACTTCCTGAATCCTCTATTGTCAAGCCTGAGGGTGAAACGGTAGAAGAAGATGAGATGGACGGATTTGATGCGGCACTAAAAGCCTCATCAGATGATGAAGAGTTCGATGAAGAGGATGAAGACGATGGATTCTTTATCCCTGAAGAGGATGGTGAAGAAGAGGAGACCTCGATTGAAGCGCTCGAAGAGGCGTATCGCGGAATCGTCAAAGAGTACGAAGCGGGTGATGTCAACCAGATGAAAGTAGCGATCATTGGTCGCGTTAACGTCGGTAAAAGCTCACTCCTCAACGCACTCCTCGGAGAAGACCGTTCAGTGGTGAGTTCCGTTGCAGGGACAACCATCGACCCAATCGATGAAATGGTGGAGTATGCGGATAAAAAGATCACTTTTATCGATACCGCAGGGATTCGTAAGCGGGGGAAAATCCTCGGGATCGAAAAATACGCCCTTATGCGTACCGAAGAGATGTTGGAAACGGCGGATATCGCCCTTCTCGTACTTGATGCGTCCCAACCGTTTATGGATTTGGATGAGAAAATTGCGGGGTTTGTCGATAAAAACCGACTTGCGTGTTTGATCGTTCTCAACAAATGGGATCTGGCACCGAAAGAAGATTACGACAAAATTATGACAGAAGTACGAGACCGTTTTAAATTTTTGAG
>NZ_MIBT01000076.1:1110-1479 GCF_001829605.1 Sulfuricurvum sp. RIFCSPLOWO2_12_FULL_43_24
AAATTTTTGAGCTATGCACCGATCATCACGATTTCAGCGCAGAGCAAACAGCGTGTTCACAGAATTTTTGATATGTTGCTCAAAATCAATGAGAACTATTCACAGCGTATCTCTACCGGAAAACTCAACGAAGTGATCCAAGCGGCGATGCGCAAACATATCTTGCCGAGTATCAACGGTATGAATATCCGTCTTTATTTTGCGACACAGTACGATATCCGTCCGCCGCGTATCGCACTGATTATGAACAAACCGCAGGGATTGCATTTCAGTTACCGCCGGTATTTGACGAATCAGTTACGAGAGCAGTTTGATTTTGAGGGGACTCCGGTACTCTTTAAAGCGAAAGCGAAAAATACGAATCGAAGA
>NZ_MIBT01000077.1:0-22334 GCF_001829605.1 Sulfuricurvum sp. RIFCSPLOWO2_12_FULL_43_24
TAACGGTGCGGGGCGAGCAATTATAGAGCGATGCGAGATTGACATTGGCCACCGCCAGAGGAACGATCAGTTCCAAAAATAAAATCCCCTTCACCATTGGATCCATCTCCACCATCCCTAATACGACAAATGCGATCAGCGGGATCAGGATAAACTTTGTCCCATTGACCCATACCGTGAGCCTAACGTTTATTTCGCCCAGTTTAATGCCGTATAGATAAATCCCAAACAACACCAGCTGCATTGTCATCGAGGCATAGGCTCCCATCATCAATGTTTTATCCACCGCAGGGCTTGGGACGTAACCGATGAGGTTTAGTGTGATCGCTACCAGTGCTGCCCAGAGTACGGGAAGTTTGAGAATATTCATCAGAGAATCACGCATGCTGAACTCACCTCGTGAATAGTAGAATACTCCGATGGTATAGACCACGAAAACATTAACGAGGTTGATGAGGGTGAGATAAGGGACGCTTTGTTCCCCAAAAAGTGCGATTCCTAGAGGGATTCCGAGGTTCCCCGTATTACCGATAAGAGCGGCAACGGTGGCGATGGAACGCTCTTTGGGATTATGAAAGAGCATTTTTGACAGAGGGATCATTAACAGCAATGAAATGATGGTGATCGCCAGATAGAGCGATGGAGCAAAGAGAAGTTCTGTATCGATAGGACGTTTGAGAAGTCCCCAAAAGGTAAGAAAAATTTGTAAAAAATAGACACTGAGCAATGTGATGGTACGGTCGTCAATTTTCTCTTTGAACGCCCATTTGGCACCGAAACCGACTGCGATAAAGAGGTAGATACCCATAATTGAGAATAAAGTTTGCATAGTTTATTTTATCCAAAAAATTAGTCAATCTTTTTGAGTTAGAGCTAACACTCCATCAGGTAAAATCGCAACAATAAGGAGTCAATCATTATGGCAAAAGTATTGATAATCGGGAGCGGTGGTGCAGGATTGGTCAGTGCACTTTCGGCTCGTGAAGCGGGTGCAGAAGTGATTGTAGCTTCCAAAACACTTCCTACAAGATCACAAACCTCGATGGCTCAGGGGGGGATGAACGCCGTTTTAGGTTCCGATGACACCATCGAAAATCATATCGCCGATACTCTACGCTCCTCTGCAGGGTTGGGGGACGAAGCACGAATTGCGCAGATGTGCGAGAAGGCTCCTGCTGCGGTTCGTTGGTGTAACTCTATCGGATTACCGTTTAGCCGTAATGAATCGGGTGAGATTGCAAGACGTCGTCTGGGGGGTGCATCGGCTCCGCGTGCTTGTTATGCACAAGATTACACAGGGCTAAAACTCCTCCATACTCTCTACGACCAATGTCTTAAAGCGGGGATTGAGTTTAAGAACGAGCGTTTTTTACTCAATCTTATCGTAGACGAAGAGACTAACCGTGTGTTAGGTGCGACGTTTTTACACATTGAAACGGGCGAAGTCGAAGAGATCCGCGCCGATGCGGTGATTTTGGCAACCGGCGGATACGGAGCATTGTATGGCAAACACTCGACGAACTCGGTACAAGCAAGCGGTGATGGTTTAGCGGCGGCGGTACGTGCCGGGGCGCACTTAGCCGATATGGAGTTTATCCAGTTCCATCCCACCGCGCTTAAAAGCTCTTCAATTTTGATCTCTGAGAGTGCTCGAGGCGCTGGAGGGTATTTGGTGGATGCGGAGGGTGATCGCTTTACCGATGAACTCGCTTCTCGCGATATAGTAGCACGTGCGATTCATGATGAAATCAATAAAAGCGGTGCAGTCTATCTCGATATCCGCCATCTCGGAGAAGCGTTTATCAACCATGAACTTCCTCAGGAGAGAAAGTTAGCGCAAATTTATGAGGGGATAGATCCGGTGTCAGAGTTAATACCGATCAAGCCTTCTGCCCATTACAGTATGGGGGGGATTGAAGTAAACGCCCAGTGTATGAGCAGTGTAAATGGGCTGTTTGCCGTCGGTGAATGTGCGAACCATAAAACACACGGAGCAAACCGGTTAGGGGGAAATTCGCTTTTGGAGTTGGTTGTTTTTGGACGTGAATGCGGGAAAAATGCGGTTGAATACGGCGTAAAACACCCTGCTCCCGTTTTAGAAAACACCCAGTTAGCCAAAGATACGAACTTTGTCCGTGGGGTGATGTATTTCACCAATCAGATCGATTTTTACCAAAAACAGGAGATGCTCGCTAATATCTTCTATAACAATGTGGGACTCGTGAGGGATGATATGGGGCTCAAAGCAGTTCTGGGGGCGATTCGCCAAATGCAAAAAGAGTTACCGTTTATGGGGCCGCGCGACAAGTCTAAAATCTGCAATACCAATTTGGTTGAATTTATCGAGTTTGGGAACAAAATCGAGTTAGCGGAGATTATCGTGGTGAGTGCGATCAGCCGTGTCGAGAGCCGAGGGGCACATTATCGTATTGATGCACCTGCACGTAATGACCGAATGTTCGGAGCCCACACAATTACATGGAAAGAGGATGGAGTGCTATGCGCGGATTTTTTACGATAAATACGCCGACGGAACGCGTCCCGTTCGGCTACGTTAACACTGGGTTTGCTCTAGCTGTAAGCCCGACGCTTACGCGTTTAAATGATCAAGATGATGAATATGACGACGATGAAGAGAATGAGCGGGAGTGGTGTGACTGATGGAAATA
This sequence comes from Sulfuricurvum sp. RIFCSPLOWO2_12_FULL_43_24, assembly GCF_001829605.1. Taxonomy (NCBI): domain Bacteria; kingdom Pseudomonadati; phylum Campylobacterota; class Epsilonproteobacteria; order Campylobacterales; family Sulfurimonadaceae; genus Sulfuricurvum; species Sulfuricurvum sp. RIFCSPLOWO2_12_FULL_43_24. Next base: position 2,670 of record NZ_MIBT01000077.1, read on the forward strand.
GCTATTGTTCGCGGCGAGGAATCACAAACGTATAACATCGAGTTAGAAAACGTAACTTTGCTTACGCTTCTCAATCACATTAAAACCAAAATCGATCCGACCCTCACCTATTCGCATGGATGCCGCAGCGGTGTCTGCGGTAGTTGTGCCGTGCGGGTGAATGGACGTGAGCAGCTGATGTGCGAATACAAACCCAGCGATGGGGATTGTGTTGAGCCGATCCGTAACGCCCGTGTGATTCGAGATTTAGTTGTCGATAATTCATCTGTCGAACGTTTTAACCGTGTTGGGATGGCATGGAGCGAGGAGAGTGCAAACGAGAGTGTGAGTAGCGATGAGATGGAGAGGATTGAGACGCAAAGCGATTGTATTTTGTGTACGTCGTGTTTCAGCGCCTGTCCTGTTTATGCGGTGAATCCGGATTTTATCGGCCCCTTTGCACTCACTCGTGTTTGGCGTTATGTGAATGATCCTCGTGAAGAAAACTATGATAGCAAAATTGCGGCGATCCAAACCAACGGGATTTGGGATTGTACTCTCTGTGGAGCATGTGTTCCTGTTTGTCCGCAGAACATCGCACCTGCACAGGATATCCGAATGTTACGAACCAAAAGCGGTATGATGGGGTATCCTGATCCGACGATGAATTTTGGGGGAGGTTTTGATTTGGGAGGATGGAATTTTTAATACTATTATTTTAAACGCCATCGAAGCAAAGCTCCAATGCGCTACGCTAACGCTGAGTTTACTTCAGCAGTAGGCTCAAAACAAGGGAACCGCTTTTTGTTTTTAGCAAAAATGTTTCTCTGAAAATCGCTTGCGATTTTAAAACATTAAGGTTTTGGTGTGTTATACTAACTGTTATAAATATAAAGTTTGTACAGGATAGATACAATGGCATCAGAACACTCTCTCGACATCTCCGCAAAAATTGATCTTCAAGCTTTCAAAGATGCGATTGCCCAAGCTGAAAAAGAGGCAATCGGTCGTTATGACTTCAAAGGGATTACCTACGAAATCAATTACCGTGAAAAAGAGAAACAGCTCATTCTCCTCGCTTCCAGCGATAACAAGCTCGACGCACTCAAAGATATTGTCATCGCACGACTTATTAAACGGGGGCTCTCTTCCAAGGCATTGGAAGAATTGAAAACCGAAGATGCAAGCGGGGGAGCGCGAAAAGCGACTTATAAAATCGTGGACAGCATCGAGTCCAAAGAAGCCAAAAAGATTATGGCAGAGATTAAAAACCTCAAAACAAAAGCAAGCGCGGCGATCGAGGGCGATTACATACGTGTGAAATCCAAACAGATTGATGAACTTCAAAAGATTATGGCGCACATCAAAGCTCAGGAGTGGGATGCTCCGCTCGTATTTGAAAATTTTCGCTAAGATATTCTGATGAACAAAAAACGGTATAAAGCGATTGATAAACGACTCATAACGGAGGGGTCTCAACTCGATTTTAACCTTTTTTTGACCAATGAGGCCAAAACGGCAATGAGTCTCTTTTTGCAAAGCGATACCGCAGTCGATGGCAATGCAAAAGTAAAACTCCGCGAAATTGAGTCGGTATATGTTTCTGAAGAAGATGAAGCCCGCTATAAAGCCTACGTAGAGCGGCATTTGCAAAGTATCGCAAAAAATAGTGATATACCCACCGAACAAAAAGCCCGTTTAGTCTACGAAAAAGCATCTGAATCGATGGATTTGATGTTTAAAAATCCCGAATCTCTCGAAAATGTTAAAAATGCGCAGCCGATTGTCAATAATTTCATTGATATTATTTTGCGCGACCGCTGTGCGGTTGAGTCGCTGATGAAGATTACGGCACACGATTATTACACGCATACCCACTCGATTAATGTGAGTATTTACACCCTTAGTTTAGGCTCCTTTCTCGGGATCGATGGGAAAGATCTGGAAGTGTTGGGAATGGCGGCGATTTTGCATGATTTGGGGAAAAGTAAAATCGATTATGAGATTATCAATAAAAATGGGAAGCTCACGGATGAAGAGTTCGCCCAGATGAAACATCATCCTGCCTTTGGGCATGAACTAGCATTGAAGTTAAATCTTATCGATGAGCGGATTTTGACCGCTATCCGACATCATCATGAGAAGATAGAAGGGGGCGGTTATCCCGATAATCTTAAGGGGGATAAAATCAGTCAATTCGCTCGTATTATTGGTGTTTGTGATGTGTTTGACGCTCTCTCTACCAAACGCTCTTATAAAGATCCGATGAGCTCTTTTGAATCGCTTTCGTTGATGAAGCAGCAGATGGTCGGACATTTGGATATGAATATGGTGGATGCGTTTATCCGTATGTTAAATAAACAAGGACAAAAATGAAGAAGATGACCATTGCAGATGCCGCAGAATATTTTAATGTTTCCAAAGAGGCCATTCATAACCGGATTCGTCGCGGAAGTTTAAATTGCATTGTTGAGAATGGGGTTAAATACGTTGCCGTTGAGTCAGCAAAAGCTAGCCCAGCGACTAATGTTGCAAGCGATAACCGTTATACCCACTACATTGAGCAGGAGAATGAGCGGCTCCGTGAAAAAGTGGACGTCCTCGAAAAAGAGACGACCCGTTTACGTGACCAGCGAGAGCAGATGTTAATCGATGAGAGGGTTAAAGTCGAACAGATTTATAAAGAGCGAGATGCTCAGTTGCGCAGTGTTTTACACGTTGTTGCCACGAAATTTCTCTCTCATGCCAATGAAGAAGCAATAATGCAAGAAGCAGATGCCATTAATGCTGATGTAGTTGATACAGAGATCGATGAATGGATTTCTCTCAAATCATTTTTAAAACTCAAACGGATCAAAGACAAAGAGAAAAAAAGGGTTAAAAGTCGTTTTGGATCGGCAGTAGAGAATGGGGATAAACGTTTAAGCCTGAGAGACGGGAAGATTTTTTTGAACCCTTCTCAATACGATTATACCGATTTACTTTAATAAGATGTAATGATGAAACAGATTCGTATTCAGCATGCTATTCCCTCAACCGAAATGCAGCGATACGTTCAGATCGAAAAATGGATTTTGGATGTTGGGGATATGTTGGAGTGCGATTTGTACGTCGCGGTAGGGGATCGTGAGGAAAAGGAGCTTCTTTTAGGCAAAAATGAGCCGCTTGATAAGGAGACTAAAGCGAGGATCGATCAGACACACGTTCTTTATATCCGAGAAGAAGATCTCCCGATATACAATAAATTTATCGATATTATTGTTCAAACCGTAGCTCAAAACAGCCATATTGCTATCACGAAAAAAGCAGCTGTGATTTATCGGCAGGCATCCATCATCTTGGATGAGATGTTTGATAATCCTGAAGCGTTGGAAAATGTACCCAAATCAAGAAAAGTGGTTAATGTTTTTGTAGAGACAATTTTCAGCGACAAGCATGCGATTGAATCGTTGATTAAGATTACGGCGTATGATTATTACACCCATACCCATTCGATCAATGTTTGTGTGTATGCCTTGAGTTTAGGCTCATATCTGGGGTTGAACGCTCATATGCTCGAAGAACTCGGTATGTCGGCATTGTTGCATGATTTAGGGAAAAGTAAAGTGGATCGTGCCATTACTAACAAAAAAGGGATATTGACCCATGATGAGTATGAGCAAATGAAACATCATCCTGCTTATGGTTATGCGATTGCTTTGAAAATCGGTATTAAGGATACCCTTGTTCTCGATGGAATCCGTCATCATCATGAAAAACTCGACGGAAGCGGATACCCTGATGGCTTATCAGAGAGTAAAATTACCCTTTTTGCCCGTATTATAGGGGTTTGTGATGTGTTTGATGCCTTATCGACAAAACGGCCTTATAAAGAGAGATTAAGTTCGTACGATGCTCTTTATTTGATGAAAGAGACGATGAAAAATCATTTGGATATACATATGGTGGATTCATTTATCCAAATGCAGCGGAGAGATCAGCCTCTGTAGGAGCGCTTTTTCTCTCTTGGGTGAAAGTTGGACGGGGGCGATTGCCGTGCTTTGGAGCGGTTGAGGTTGTTAAAACAACTTTGGCAGATGGCAAATTCTGCATTTGGCGCTAACGGTTTTCCGCATGTTTTGCATCGCGGTACAAAATGGCTTTGTTGGAGTGAGTTTTCGATAAATCGGTTCAGCTCTCCCCGAAATGTTCGCGCTTTTTCCGCATCTACGAAAAACTCTCCCATCCGATACGACAGCCATAAATAGAGACTGATCTCTTTGATTCGGTCTTCTGCCTCCTGAAGCTCCTCCATGGAGAGGGCATGATTCCCCAAACGCTGCGGAGGAATGTAGGCGATCGGTTTTTTTTGCTCCAGAGCCCTCACGTAACGCTCGAATGCCGCCATCACCAGTGGAGATGAGGTCGATAACGGTGCGGTAGCGAGGGTGTATTTGGTACGCATGTCCAAATCATATCGATCGACGATAGCCGAGGCCTCCTGCATCGATTCGAGGTTTGCGGCACGGAACGGTCCTTCAAATTTCATGTTTTGGACAAAAAAATCGACGATGTTGGAAAGGGATCTCTCCTCTAAAATATTCGAGACGAGCATAATGTGATCGAAGTTTGCCATAACGTTAAACGGCAGAGTAATAGGTTCGATGTTTTTGGTAAACAGGGTCGAAACGGTTTTAAGGACATCGTTGGTGAGCGCTCCGACATACCCTTTTTCACTTAGCCCGTACCGTCCTGCCCGACCTGAAATTTGCCGTACTTCGGTTGAAGTGAGGTTTCGTTGGTTTTGCCCGTCAAATTTATCGGCTTTAGAGAAAAGGAGCGTTTTAATGGGAAGGTTTAATCCCATGCTGATGGCGTCGGTCGCAACGAGGATATCGGTCTCCCCTTCACGGAAACGGCGCGCTTCCTCGCGGCGTACTTCAGGACTGAGATTCCCATAGATGACGCTGGTACGGTACGTTTTGGAGAGTTGTTGTTTGAGCCGCAGGGCATTGGAACGGGTAAAGGCGATAACAGCTGTTTTAGGTTCGATTGCGTCGATAGGGGTAGCAGATTTGAGGAGTTCGAGAGGGTTTTTCCGCTCAAACTCAACAATCTCAAGCGGTTCACCCAAATATTCGGCTAACGCGATAACAGCTTCACGGGCATTGGGTGAACCCGTCATAATGACCGTTTTAGCCGGAGCGCCGATAATGGCATTTGCCCAGGCCCATCCACGGTCTCGATCGTCGATCATCTGTACCTCATCGATGACACAGCAATCGACCTCAACCTCGAAGCTTAACATTTCGATGGTGGAGCTGATATGGGTCGCATCTTCATCCAGGAGCTGTTCTTCTCCGGTGATGAGCGACGCGCTGACACCCTCATCCCGAAGAGTCTCGTACCCCTCCAATGCTAACAAACGCAGAGGTGCGAGATAGTATCCTGTCCCTGCTTTTTTGAGCTGTTGAAATGCCGTATAGGTTTTACCGCTGTTTGTGGGACCCGTGTGAAAAATGAGACGGCGGCGGAGTGAGCGAGCGAGGGGAAAAAGATTTTTAAAATCGCGTACGGTTCGCGCTAACAATGCTTGGCGCTGACGTTTGAGCAGTTCACTCGCGATTCGTTGATCGTAGGAAAACAATACCCGCCGTGACGTTTTAGAACTGATGTGGGGTGTAAGGGTAAGATAGGGCAGAAGTAACTCATATACGATAGCATAAAGTGACTCTTCGTTCATTTCCAAAAGTTTGGAGCGTTCTCGGCACTCATTCATCAAATGCTCTAACTCATTTAAAAAGGCTCTCTCTTCGTGGATGCTTTGTTCTTCTACCATTGTGGTGATGGTGAGCTCTTCTTCGTTCCAGATTTGTCGGCTCAGCTCATTTGCATCCAGATGGAGGGACAGCGTATATTTAAGCGCCTGTGCACGATGTGGAAGCGGAAGCTGTTTATCTATTTCGATGATCAGATCATCGGAGGTAATCGATGTGAGTGGAGTATGCAGATGGCGTGCCAAAACATCTCGTAAAATATCGATGTTGAGTGAACCGTAGGTTTGGGTCGAAGGGGGTGCACTTTTGAGCGAAGCAATAATCTGCTCACGGCTAAGATAACGGTGAGCCGTGAGGTTAAGGGAGGATAAAAACAGATCCGTTTGGGCCTGTTTTTGTTGTGTTAGTCCATTTTTAAGTTCAGTGATCTCAGGGGCCAAGATCTCCAAAGCCTCTTCATGGAGCCGTTTTTCATTCAACGGCGCTGTTTTAAGGACATGGATTTTGGTAAAACTCTCACCGTCGAGTCGGTAGGTGATCGGAGCGTAATACTCTAGCGAATCGTCAAAATTGAATTTCCCTTCTACCGCTTTTTCAAGGGATTCCCGTTTTCGGGTGTAGCGGATATGCTCTAACTTGGAGGCGATTTTATCCGGGGTGATTTTGCGGGTACGTATATCGATAAACGAGGCATGAAGATCGCGTCGCTCAGCGTCGCTCAGCTCAAATGCTTCGAGAAGTTCATCGATCTTTTCTTCTCTCTCATGCGGCTTCTCTTTGGGTTTTGGATTGGGGTAAATTTTCCCCTCTTGTTTGAAAAAAGCGACGATCATTTCGCGGTTGTCGCTTTCCCCTTCTGACCATAAACGGCGGAAAGTTTTAATTAAGCCTGTTTTATCGGTTGTGCCGTTAAAGATACCCAGCGTATGGGCGAGGGCGATAAGTGCCTCGGTCGGAACTCTCTCTATCCCCTCATCGAACCCTTCATCGCCGAAAAAATGGCGGATGGATTGGTTAAGTTTGATCATTTTTTTCTTTTTCTTTGCCATAGTGTAAGTGTAGCCTAAAATCCTAAGGCTAAAGCATTTATTGCTTTGATAAACTCTCATAAAATAATAGACGGGACGAGACAATGGTCGATTTAAGTGTCGATGAATGGACGCAAGAAGAATTTTTACGGAACAAAAAGGCGTTAGAGGCAGAAGGGATCAAAGTACTGTTGATCGATACGATTCTCAATCCTATCGATGGGATAGAAACCACTCTTTATGCTCCGCCGCTGCTGAAATCGGAGTCGGAGGGGAGCGTATTTGTTTTCTACTGCGACAGTGGCAAATCCTCTAAAGAGCGGTTGCATGAGTTTCGATCCAAATTTCCGAATCATGTGTGTATCAGTTTACGAGGAGGGCGAGGGTATTGGCGCAAGAATTTGAGAGTATAACCACCGCATTTGCCGCGTATGAGTGTTCGATGAGGGAGGAGCGTTTTTACGATGCCCATGCGGATTTGGAACACCTATGGTATCCGCGCCGTTTTGAAGATGACGATGAGGTAAAGCTCTGGAAAGGGTTTATCAATGCGGCGGTCTGTTTTGAACTTATTAAACGGGGACGTCCAAACCCCGCAGAAGTTGCATGGCAAACCTATCTCAAATATTCCCCTCTTTTGGAGAATCTTATGACTCCCCATAAACAACTCTACGTTAGAATAAGAGAACTTATTGAAACTACAAAGGGGCATTATGTCTGAATTTTTAAATGCGATGGCATTTCGTCATGCGTGTAAAGTATTTGATGCTGAAAAACAGATTCCGGCCGAGCAGTTTGAATCGATGCTGGAGGTGGTGCGTTCCTCCCCCTCATCATTCGGGATGGAGCCGTGGAGAGTGATTGTGGTACGCAATCCGAATCTGCGCAAAGCACTTAAAAGTGCCTGTTGGAATCAAAATCAGATTACCGAATGTTCCGAACTTGTGGTGTTTACCACCGATAATGATACGGTTCGCAGCGCTACGCCTTATGTCCGTAAAATGTTTGAACGTCGAGGTCTCTCTCCCGAAGCGGTCGATACCTACATGGAGGTCTATAAAAACTATTTAGAACCCATTGAGGAGGATGAAGTGCTGTTGGAGAACTGGACGGCAAAACAGTGTTACATCGCGATGGCGAACATGATGACCTATGCGGCAACACTAGAGATCGACAGTTGTCCAATCGAGGGTTTTGAGAAAGAGGAAGTCGAAGCGATTCTGGATCTGGAATATGGTCACAGCGTAGCCGTTATCTGCGCGTTTGGATATCGTGTTAAAGCTCAAAGTGAGCAAAAACGATTAAGCATCAAACAGATCGTTGAATACCGCTAAGGAATCATCACATGCTAAGCAAGATTGAACACGTAGAAGACAAAGTGGCTCACTACAGTGATATCGTATTAGAATATTCAACCGAGTACGGGTTGAAAATCCTCGGTGCGCTCCTCATTTTCTTTATCGGAAAATGGGTAGCTCGTAAAATTATCGCGTTGATGCGGCGAGGTATGGAGCGTGCCGGAGTCGATCCGACATTGATCTCCTTTGCAAGCAATGCCCTTTATGTCGTTTTGATCATTATGATCATTGTTGCTGCCATCAGCAACGTCGGGGTTGAGACGACCTCGTTTATGGCCATTTTTGGTGCCGCAGGTTTAGCAATCGGTTTGGCACTAAAAGATACCCTTGCCAATGTCGGGGCGGCAGTTCTTATTATCTTTTTTCGTCCGTTTAAAGTGGGAGATTTTATCGAAGCATCAGGGGTTATGGGTAATGTTAAATCGATTAATCTTTTCTCGACGACCCTTACAACGACGGATAACCGCTCCATCATTATCCCCAATGGGGCATTGATCGCCGGTAACATTATAAACTACACCGGAAATCAAACCCGCCGGATCGATATGACATTTGTAATCGATTATAAAGATGATTTGAGGGTGGCGAAAGAAGTGGTCATGAACGTCCTTCAATCGCACGAAAAGGTACTCAAAGAGCCGGAACCGATTGTGGCCGTGGGTGCTTTGGAACGGGATGGGGTACAGTTGATTGTCCGCCCGTGGGTAATCGTAGAGGATTATTGGAATGTATCGTTCGAAATCACTGAATCGGTAAAGCTTGAATTTGATAAGCACCACATTACCGTTCCGTTTCCGCAAATGGATTTGCACCTTAAAAAAAGGGATAACTGATTAAGCGTCAGTTCTCTTTCTAGCGATTTTGAACGCAACGGCTGCGCCCAATGCGGCAATTGCTCCCCCTACAAACAACCATTTCGGGGTATACTGATAAAGTGCCCCTGCTCCGATAGCCCCGATAAATCCCCCAAGACCATACGAAATTCCAAAGAAAAACTGTTGAGACAGCCGGCGTGCATGATAGAGTTCAAAAAGCATTGCGATTGCGGCCGTATGGAACAGGGCAAAACTAAAGGCATGGAGACTTTGAGCCGCAAATAAGAGTGTCGTGGTGTCAGGGAACAGTGCGACAATCATCCATCGCAGTGCGGTAATAAATGCGGTGATCACGAGAATCTTTTGTAAATTTCCCCGCAATAACGGCCCTTGAAAATAGAACATCAAAATCTCTGCGATAACTCCAAAGCTCCACAACCATACGGTAGTTTCCAAAGAGATACCGTGATCGGTTGTATAGATGGTAAAAAAATTGTAAAAAGGACCAAAGCTCACCTGCATCAGGAAAAACCCGATCCACAGCGGTATATGCTCACGTATTGAGAAGAGGCAAAGATCGTCCTTTTCCCCGCATTCACTTGACGTTGTTCCGTGCTGAGTTCTTCCGATCAGTGCTCCGTATATCAGTGTAATAAGGGCCATTGCGATTAAAAAGCTGATCCCTACATACGGAGTGCTCAGAAATTTAACCAGCACGAGTGAAACAGCGATAAATCCCAGTGAGCCAAAAAGGCGAATACGGCCATAACGCTCTCGTCCGATATGTTCCAGCGCGATGACTTCGATGTAGGGGAGGATGAGGGCGATACCGATACCAAAGGAGATGTTAACAAGCAGCAGAGGCCAGAAATGCTCCAGAGTAGGATAAAAACCAACCGCACTAAGTCCCATCAGCAGGAGTGCGGTAAAAAACGTTTTTTGATCCAGTCGAAACCCTTTTAAAAATAAAAACGGCAGAGCAAAGCGGACAAGGGGTGCCGAGGCAAAAATAATTCCGATTTGGAGCGGATCATATCCAACCTCAGAGAGGATTTTTGGGATGAAAATAATGTGCACCCCGATCAGGGCAAAATAGAAAAAATAAAAAGAGGAAATTAAAACAGCCACGTTAGGGGACACGTATTACGGCAGTGCCGCTTAGAAGATCATGAAGGGCGCGCTTGTCTTTACGAAAGAGACCGATAAAAAATCCGATCAGGGTGATAAGGGAGATAAAATAACCGATAAAACGGAGTGTTAGCTTCCCTATAGAGGCATTTTGGAGTGTTTGTGCATCGACAACTCGGATACGGGAGAGCTTTTTCCCCGGTGTTTGACCGCTGACATGCCAAAGCCAAACGTAGGTAATCAGAAATAAGCTTATCTGGGTGATGGAAGCGATGGGATTTGGAGGATTGCTCTGCGCTTTTGGGTCATGAACCAATACGTCCAAACCGCTGGCAGTGTGCATCTGATCGTATCCGAAAATCGCCATAGTGAGGAGGGAGATCGGTAAGCCGATCATAAAGATATCGGTCACAAATCCAGCTGCACGAGGCCAAAAAGGGGCAAACAGTGTTTTTGCTTTTTGCAGTTGCGGATAAGATTGTTTTTTAGTTTTAAGGGTGCGCCATCTCATAACGCAATTATAACGTTATTACCATTCGTTTACCAATTTGGTTCATAATTCTTTTATCCCGATTGACAGCAGCAAGTCAATAGAGATTTTTTTCATTCATCACTCACTCCTTAAGTTTCAAAGCCTCGGCGAGACTCCTTACTCGTCGAGCCTCTATACTCCCGACAAACAATTCTAAAACAAAAAAAACAAATAGATGATGATTAAGAGATTGGTTAACACGCTATGCGTGTTAACGTTTGAGCCCGATAAGGGTTTCGAGAAGGGTATCAGAGGTGGTAATCGTTTTACCGTTAGCTTGATAACCGCGCTGGATAATGATAAGGTTGGTTAGTGATTTAGATAAATCGACGTTGGATGCTTCGAGTGCCGAAGATTGCATAAATCCTCGTCCTGCCGTTGCCGCCGTACCGATAATCGGATCGCCGGAGTTGGCTGATTGCAGATAAACGTTTCCGCCATCGCTTACTAACCCTTCGTTATTCGAGAACTTCGCCATTCCGATTTGTGCCAAACCAAATGAACGTCCGTTTGAGAAAGATCCGACTAACGTACCGCTTTGGTCAATTCGGATACCGACCAAATCCCCGCCCGGGAAACCGTCTTGAGAGATACCGCTGGTAGCAGAGTCATTATCAAAACTGGTAATACCGTCGAATGCACCGATTGATCCAAAATCTAGTGCAACTGCTTGGTTGGGCGCCGCACCGTTATTTGGGGAAAAATCGATACTTGGAAGATTATAGCCGGCAAGTTCCCCGTTACTTCCAAACTGGATAATTCCCCCCTCTAAAATATTTTGGTTGGGAGCGATACCGCCGATTGAACCCGGCTGAGGAACCGTAATGGTATAACCCCATTCGGTTACACCATTGATAGTATTGACCGTTTGTTTACGGAAGTCCATCTTAACGGTATGTTTAGACCCAAGTGAATCATAAATGTCGATACTGGCTGAGTGGGTTGCCGCATTGACCGCTTGCGATTGTTTAACCGATGTTCCGACCGGTAAAGCACCTGCCATAGTGGCAAAATTTTGGGTAAAACGGGTATTTTCAACCGTATTTACATCGGTAATCGCTGATACAGAAAGGGTTATTGCTGATCCAGCTGTGTTGCTGACAATAAACTTACCCTGATCATTCACCGTAACCGTAGCACCTGCTGATTGGGCTACAGCCATAGTTTGCAACCCGGCTCTTAGATTTTCTGTTGTTTGGAAATAATAGGTATCCGGCGTTGTCGTTGCATCAGTGGTACCGGCTAAGGTCGCATCATTGGTATAGCGAAAGTTTTGGGTAGTAGTTCCCCCGTCAAATGAGACAACAATACCTTGTCCTGTATATGGGCTTGCCGTTGTTGAGGCAGCTAACTGGAATGCTTCGCCGCTGGCATTGAACATAACACCCATATCTTCGGTTGTTTCACTTGCTCCAACCCCTGCGGTTGAGTCGAGTGTATAGGTTGGGCTGTATTGTTCGACCGTTCCACTGGAACTGAGATTGGCTTTGACAACCACCTGTGTACTCGCATTTGCCGGAGTTGTAAGTCCGGGCGGGATTTGGATGTTGGCGATCGGTGCGGTTGAATCGACGAGGCCGGTATCTTCATCACGTACCCATCCTTGGACGATAAAGCCGTTATTGTCGACGAAGTTACCCGATGCGTCGAATTTAAAGTCTCCGGAACGAGAGTATTTATAGGTATTTCCCCCATCCGAGCTGACGATAAAGAAGCCGTCACCTTGGATCGCAACGTCGGTATTTTTATCGGTATTTTGGATCGATCCTTGAGAATGGATACGAGTAACCGAAGTCACCGAAGCCCCTAGACCGATTTGAACGGCATTTTTACCACCGAGTTCTCCCTGCGGAGCCGTCGCGATTTGATTGGTTTGAGCCAACAAATCCGAAAAGTTTGCACGAGAGTATTTATACCCGATGGTATTAACGTTAGCAATATTATTAGACTCAACGTCCATTGCGATCTGATGCGATTGCAATCCGGTAACACCTGCGAAAAGTGATCGTAACATAATATGTCCTTTATGACAAAGTAAAATACATAAGCAAAAAATGGTCCATTTTTAACGGTGCATTGAGAGGGCTTTTTGGATCATCTCATCTACGGTCGTAATGGTTTTTGAGTTGGCCTGATAGGCACGCTGCATGATAATCATATCGGTTAGACCCACATCGACACGGACGTTAGAGGCTTCAAGATTTCCGCTTCGTACCAGTGCACCATTGATGGCATTACCGTTTTCATCGGTCCAAAAGATAGGTTCCCCGCTATCGGAACTCTCTTGAAAGTAGGTACCCCCTTCACGATTCAATCCTTGATCATTTTGAAAATGAAAGACCGCAACTCTTCCGATGGCGCTTTGACGGCCGTTCGAGAAATCAGCGACGATAACGCCGTTAAGATTAATACCGTATTTGGTAAGGGTTCCCCCCGAAACACCGTCGGAACGTGATGATCCGCTGGTTCCAACACCGTCAATCGAAATGACACCGCTGTAACCGGTTCCCAAATCAACGGAAACCTCTGTTCCGTCGTTGTTCATCGATGTGATGTCAAAGCTCGAAAGTGCTCCGGATTGACCAAAAATCGCTTGCCCGTTTTTGGTATCGTAAGTAATACTTCCATCATTTGAGGTAACGGTGGCAACAACATCCCATGCAACCCCTTCTGAGGGCTGTGTAGCACTCATACTAAAGGAGAGTTTGAGACGGTTAACCTCATTCGCGGCACTGACAACATCGGCACTGATGGTGCGAGAGGTATTTTCGACACCGAGATTCCCGAAAAAACTTGTTTCTGTCGTAGGAACAACCGGATAGGCTATACGAGTTGGAAACTCTAGAATCCCTTGTTCACCGGCTGTACTCAATTCAGCTTCGCTGGTAGGATTACTGATAACATACGCTCCCGGAGTTGCATTAGAGGCGGTATCGCCATAATCAAATGCGCTGTTGTAGGCAAAATTGCTCAGCATTGTCCCTCGAACAAACATACCATCGGCGGTAACTAAACGTGCAGCGGAAGAGTTTACATCCCCTTCATTTTTCTGATAGGTATCAAAAGAGAAACTTCCATCGCGGGAATAGTAATATTTGTCATTGGTGGTCATAACCCCAAACCATCCATTCCCTTCAAGTGCCAAATCAGTATAACGATCGGAAGGCATAAGCGCACCCTGTGCGAACTGAAAGCTGGTAGCCTGAAGTTTAACGCCATAACCGATGTCATCGCTTGTAGGTGTTGAAGAGTGAGAATTAATGACTTTACTAAATAGATCGGCAAATTCGGTTGTTGTACTTTTATAGGCAGTAGTACCGGAATTGGCCAAATTGTCCGCAACGACATCCAATCCATATTGATGGGTTTGTATCCCCATGATTCCTGCGTAGTATCCCTGTGTCATGATTAATTACCTGTCACTTCTTTGATCGTGCTAAAGTCTATATAGCTTGATCCGAGTTTGGCATAGGTTTTACCGCTGTCAAATTTGATCGATTCGATTGGATATAAACCTACTCGTGCCGTAGCGGTGGTACCATCTGTTTTAGTGTATTCAGATTCGACATAATAGACTCCTTCATCGAGAGTAAGGCCGCTGTCATTGGTTCCGTCCCAGGTGTATTTAGCGATACCTGCATCGGTTGCTCCGATATTCATTGCGCGGAGTTTATTACCGTTTTTGTCTAAAATATTGACAGTGCCGGTGCTGACATCATCCGGGAAATAGAGTTCAAAATCAACATCCTCCCCTTTGCTCAAAACGATAGCATTGCTCCCCGTATCAGCGATTTTGCCGATTGCAGCAATACCAGAGTATTGTAGAGAGGAGCTCAATGAAGTGGCAAGCTCTGAAAGAGCTTTATTGGTATTTTCAGATGCTTCAAGTGCCGCGAGTTGAGAAGTTTGAGACAAAATTTTCTCACTGTCCATTGGTGCGGTTGGATCTTGATATTTGAGTTCCAAAAGGAGCAACTTTAGAAAATCGTCTTTTCCTAAAACGCTGTTAGGGTTTGTTGTACTTGTAGAAGCGGTCGTTGTTGTTGAAGCAGCACCTAGCGTGTTGCCGTATGCGTCGATAGCCATAATAGTCTCCTCTGGTTACGCGTAATGCGGAATGATGATTTCAAGAGCTGATAATTGCTCTTCGTTCAGGGTGAGTTCTTCGAACGACTCATACGATTGGAAAGCATTTTGACGCTGCTCTTGTTGATGCTGTTGATTTTGAGCATTGCTTTGTTGTTGATTCTCTCCGCCGGACATAAAGTTCATCGTAGCGTTAGTGATTCCCAATTGTGCCAATTGGGCTTTAAGCTCCGTCGCATTGTGCGCTAAAAAAGCGATGCTGGAGGTATTGTTGGATTGGATATTGACATGAACATTATTGCCCCGTTGAACGAGCGTTACTTCGACCTCTCCCAGCTTTTCGGGATTGAGTTTCATGGTTAGCCGGGTAAAAGGCGGTTTATACTCTTGGACGGCCTCTTTAAGCTCACCGGCAAAAATACGCATACTCTGCTGCGCTTCTTTTGATTTCACTTCGATTGAATCGGCTTTGGGAACATGCATCGCTTTGGATGAGTCTCCCTCGATTTTTACGGTATGGGAACCTTCACTCTTGGAGTCGTTGGACTCATTGCTCCCTTGTAAAAGAGTGAGTAAACTCTCTGCTTTTGGATTGATGGTCGTATGTTGAACCGCTTTTTCGGTTTCAGGAGTGTTTGCTGAGGGTGAAGTAGCTAGAGCGACTAAAACTGTTGCTGCCGGCGTGGCTGTTACCGGAGTCTTTTCCGCTGCAACAGTCGGTGCAATGGTTTCCCGTTTGTCGATATTTTGCAGAAGTGCTTTTAACGGCTGAGATTCGGATGTTTTCTTTGTCTCTTTATCGTCTAAAGGTTCTGTGAGAGGTCTATCGGTATTTTTTTGCTCTTTGCCTTTTATCTCACGCAACAGCTGCGTAATTGCTTCAAACGTGGTTTCTTCCGGAGCCGCTATCGGTAAAGCTGCAACCATTTTTGTCTCTAAAAGAGGTTTTGTTAGGATCTCAGGGGTAAAAGCAGAGCGCTCTTGTTCATCACTAATAAGGGTAGATAAAGAGATGCTCTGAGGTTCCAACCCCATCTTTTCAGCCAATTGAACGAGCCCTAACAAGGTTTTTGGCAGGCTCTTTGTCTCCGCTTGATACTCAGGAACTTTGGTAGTAATCTCATTTTTAAGATACTCTTTTGCCCGATAAATGAGAGTACGTACCTGATCACTAGAGAGAGTCCCTATGAGCTCTTTGGAAACGAGTAGCGATTCTTTTTCATCACTTCCGCTTAATAAAGACTGAAGCTCTTTAATGAGAGAAGGTTTTAGGTCACCCTTTTTTACGGAAGGATTGGTTGGTAGATTTTTAGGGTCGATAACCGTTTTGAAATCATTGGAAGCAGTGATGTTCATCTCACTATCTTTGACTTGCATTCCAAACGAGTTTAAAAGCTTTGAAAACAAGTCATTCGATTTCGTCGTAGAGGTTTTTTTGGCATTCCCCCCCAACAAATCGATGAGCGAGCTTTGCGCTTTGTCCCCTTTGCTGTGAATGATCATGGATGATCCTTAGGTGAGTGTACATTAGACACTCTTTTTGTTTTAAAGTAGATAACTTAAAGCAAAAAATATTCCACTTCATAAAAGTAATCTTTCTGTAATAATACTCTCATGCCTTAACACTACCTTAACCTTATGTGAGATATAATCCGCGAAAATCTTTGCCCTATTCATGAAGGACAGCAATGCAAAAAATTCGTAATATCGCCGTAATCGCGCACGTTGACCACGGTAAAACGACTCTAGTTGACGGATTGCTCAAGCAATCTGGTACATATGGAAGCCACGAACAAGTGAATGAAAGAGCGATGGACTCTAACGCCCTTGAAAAAGAGCGCGGGATCACCATTCTCTCTAAAAACACTGCGGTTCGCTACGGCGATCACAAGATTAACATTATCGACACTCCGGGCCACGCCGACTTCGGCGGTGAGGTTGAGCGTGTTTTGAAAATGGTTGACGGAGCGTTGATTCTCGTCGATGCGTATGAGGGTGTTATGCCTCAAACGAAATTCGTTGTTAAGAAAATGCTTGCCCTTGGGATCAAGCCAATCGTTGTTATCAACAAAATCGATAAACCATCCGCTGACCCTGAGCGTGTAGTAGATGAAGTATTCGACCTCTTCGTAGCGATGGATGCGACGGAAGATCAACTCGATTTCCCGATCGTTTACGCTGCGGCGCGTGATGGTATCGCGAAAATGGACATGTCTGAGCCTGATGGCGATTTCAAATGTTTGTTTGATACGATCTTGGACAAAGTACCTGAGCCTACCGGTGATGCAGAAAACTCGACTCAGTTGCAAGTTTTCACCCTTGACTACGATAACTATGTCGGTAAAATCGGTATTGCCCGTATCTTCAACGGTAAAATTGCAAAAGGGGATAACATCCTCCTTGCAAAAGCTGACGGTGAAATGGTCAAAGGTAAAATTTCTAAATTGATCGGATTCCTCGGATTGAACCGTATGGAAATCCAAGAAGCGGAAGCGGGTGATATCGTTGCCGTTGCCGGTATCGAAACGGTAGATGTTGGGGATACTATCTGTGATCCAGCAAACCCTATGCCACTTGACCCTATGCACATTGAAGAGCCTACCTTGACCGTTGTTTTCTCGGTAAATGACTCTCCACTTGCAGGTCAAGAGGGTAAACACGTTACCGCAAACAAAATCCGTGAGCGTCTTGATTCTGAGATGAACACCAACGTTGCAATGCGTTACGAAACGGTTGGAGAAGGTAAATTTATCGTTTCCGGTCGTGGTGAGCTTCAAATCACGATTCTTGCTGAAAATATGCGTCGTGAAGGATTTGAGTTCGGTATCGGACGTCCTGAAGTTATCGTAAAAGAGATCGAAGGGGTCAAATGTGAACCGTTCGAGCACCTTGTTGTTGACCTTCCGGCAGACAATGCAGGTACGATCATCGAGCGTCTTGGCCGCCGTAAAGCGGAAATGAAAGCGATGGTACCGATGGGTGAGGGCTTTACCCGCGTAGAGTTCGAAATTCCTGCACGTGGTTTGATCGGTTTCCGTGGTCAATTTTTGACGGATACCAAAGGTGAGGGTGTAATGAATCACTCGTTCCTTGAATTCCGTCCTTATACCGGTAACGTTGAGAGCCGCCAGTACGGAGCATTGATCTCTATGGAAGACGGTGTTGCGTTGGCGTACTCATTGTTCAACCTTCAAGATCGCGGTGTTCTTTTCACAGCGCCTCAAACGAAAGTGTACAAAGGTATGATCATCGGTGAGCACAGTCGTTCAAATGACCTTGACGTTAATCCGATCAAAGGTAAAGCACAATCAAACGTACGTTCATCAGGTGCAGACGAAGCGATCAAACTCGTTCCACCACGTGATATGAACCTTGAGCGTGCACTAGAGTGGATCGAAGACGATGAACTTCTCGAAGTTACTCCGATTAGTATCCGTATCCGTAAACGTTGGTTGGATCCTAGTGATCGTAAACGTTACGGAGCTAAGAAGTAATCTTTACTTTTTAGCCATCTCCTTGCCGGCGATCATACCGCTGGCCCATGCAAAGTTAAAATTATATCCCCCACGCTTCCCTACAATATCCAGAACTTCACCCGAAAAATAAAGTCCTTCTATCAATTTTGATTCCATCGTTTTGTTATTAATCTGTGCCGTACTGACGCCGCCGCCGCTTACTTCGGCGTGTTTGAATCCGTGGGTATCGGTAACGTCAAATTTCCATTCACCGATCAGTTGAGCGAGTTTTTTGATCTCTTTGGGGGTTAGGGTGGATACGCTCGCAGAGAGCGCTATAGCGGCGTCTTCGAGGAGGTAGGTTGCTATTTTCGCAGGGATCACTCCGCACAGAGCGGTATGCACGGTGTGTTTAGGGACAGAAGCGAATAGTTTTTCGATGACACTCACAAGCGCTACTCTATCATAACGAGGGAGGAGATTGAGGGAGATACTAACGCGTTGTTTATTGAGAAGAGCGTATGAGGCTCTTTGACTAATATCGAGGATCGCTAGTCCTGAGATACCGTACGCCGCAAAGAGGATATCCCCTGTTACTTTTGTGTTACTTTTTCCATCAATAAGCAAAGTCACTTCGGCGAGTGTTTTGACTCCTGCCATCTTGGGGTGATTTTTGGAGTTTAGATGCAGCTGCACGAGGCTGGGATAGGTCGGGATGATCTCATGTCCAAAGGAGCGGGCGAAAGTATAACCGTCGTTTGTCGCACCGAGTTGGGGCGCGGCTTCGCTTCCGGTTGCAATCAATACTTTGTCAAAGTGATTTTTACCCGAAGGGGTTTCGATGATAAAACGGTTCTCTTTTTTTGTGACACTACTTACGTGTGAATCGGTGATGATGTTGACCCCCGCTTCGCTTACGGCACTTTTGAGGGCAATCAATACCGATTTCGCCTCATTGGAGAGAGGATAGCATCTGCCATCTTCTTTGATGTCGAGAATCAACCCGATAGAGTTACAGAACTTTTCAAAATAGCCGAATGAGAGTTGTTTGAGTGCATAAGTGACAAAATGGGGGTCATTTCCTGCGTAGTCATCGTGAGTTGCAGTCGTATTGATGATATTGCACCGTCCGTTACCGGAGGCTAATATCTTTTTACCGACGGAGGCGTTATGTTCGTAAATCGTGACATCCGCACCTGTACGCGCTGCAAAGAGTGCCGCCATAAGTCCGCTTGCACCGCCACCGATAATTGCTATTTTATTCAAAATTACCCCTCCCTCCCATACAGTTCGTTATACAGTTCCATAGCGTATCGATCGGACATACTGGCGATATAGTCGCTGATAACACGGTGCGGATTGCGCCGATCACACTGTTCGAGGTAATAGCGTGGCAGCATCTTCGGTTCTTCCATCAATGCATTAAATAATCCTATAATCGCCTGTTTTCCGGCAAACATTTTGCGCATAATGTGTTTGTGTTGATAGAGTTCTTGATAAAGAAGCTTTTTGAGTTTTTTGATCTGCG